>CAMTVV010000165.1:0-8127 GCA_947085305.1 uncultured Nitrospiraceae bacterium | reverse complement strand
GTTCCTGAGGATGCCCTGCGCGCAATCCACAAGAACAGGGAGTGGATGAAAAATTACAGCATCAACCTTGCACTGGTCAATAATCCAAAGACACCGCCCGGCATAGGGATTACCCTGGTGACCAGCCTGAGGATAAAGGACCTTGCCATCCTCGAAAAAAACAAGAATGTGCCTGAAGCGGTGCGTGCAGCGGCAAAGAAAGTCCTCTCGGTGAAAAAACCTCACTGACATCCACCCGGATGCCCGCAATGACAGAAATCACGCCGGAGGGATTTCTGCTCAATTTCCCGGTCTCTATAGTACCCAAGTTGAGCGATTCTTTCGGCAGAAACATGCATTTCTGCGCATTTGGAATAAATCCTAATCATCGAGCAGGTGTCATTCCCGCAAGCGAAGCGCGTCGGGAATCCTTCTTGGAACACGGAAAGATTCCGGACAAGCCGGAATGACAGATAAAGAATCGCTCAATTTAGGTAATATCATTGCACAAATTTATTGTGACTTTTTATATAATAAAAGTCCCATGAAAATGATGCATATTGCGACAAGTGTGGAGTGAGGAACGTAAGTGGACATAACGCCTGATTTTATCAGTAAAAAGACATGGAATAAGGTGCTGAACTATATCGCCTCCAGTGATGAGGCGCCCCCATACCTCCTGATCGATAAAGATGTAGTGAAGGAAAAGGTCTCTATCATCGGCAGGAATATCAGGAATTCGAAGGTGTTTTATGCCGTCAAGGCAAATCCTGACATGGAGGTCCTGCGCTTCCTGAACAGCCTGGGAGTGGGCTTTGAGATTGCATCGGAAGGAGAGCTGCAGATCCTTGCCGCCCTGGGGGTCGGACCGGAGAGGATCATCACGAGCAACCCCATTAAGACCCTGAAATTTCTCGAAAAGGCAGTGCCGTACGGAATCAGCTATTTTGCCTATGATTCCATTGCCGAGGTCGAAAAGCTGGCGAGATATGCGCCGGGATGCAATGTTTATGTGAGATTATCGGTCCCCAATGAAGGCAGCGAATGGCCCCTGAGCAAGAAGTTCGGGGTGGAGCCGGATGAAGCAGTGGAGCTGCTCCTGTATGCAAAGAAAAAGGGCCTGAACCCTGTAGGCATCACCTTTCACGTCGGGTCCCAGTGCAATAATGTCTACAACTGGAACGCCGCTATCGAGAAGGCAAAGGAATTATGGGAAATCGGAGAACAGAATGGGATAAAGTTTTCCATGCTGAACATCGGCGGAGGCTATCCCATCCACTACACAAAGAATGTTGTGGACGTTGAAACCATAGAGAAGAAAATTGACCTGGCCATCGCGAAGAAATTTTCGAAGGACGTGGTGATCTTCATCGAGCCCGGCAGATCGGTTGTGGGGGATGCTGGCGTCTTTATCTCCACCGTAATCGGCAAGGCAAAAAGAGGAGATGAAAACTGGCTCTACATCGACGTGGGGGTCTTTAACGGATTGATGGAGAGCATCGGCGGGATCAAGTATGTCTATGTTGTGGGGAGCAGGAATGAACCCGAGAAATGGACCATTGCAGGACCCAGTTGCGACAGTTTTGACGTGATTGACCGTGATGTGATTCTCCCTGAGCCCGAGGTCGGCAACCGCATCCTGATCCTCTCCAGCGGCGCCTATACCATTTCCTATGCTTCCGAATTTAACGGTTTCTCGATTCCGAAGACGATCTTGATATAGAAAGGATAAAACCACAGGAAAAAAGGCAGACCACAGAGGACACAGAGAAAAGCGTAAATGGTTCTGAAAAAGATTAGTATTTTTTGTTTTAAACTCTGTGCTCTCTGTGGTTAAATTCTTGAAGGAGGAGACATGATAAAGTTTTTTGAGAAGGATCCCTACGCGCCGATACAGTATGTGTATGACACCGAGAAGGTGCTCTACAAGGGGAAGAGCGAATTTCAGGACATTATGGTGATCGAGAACCCCTACTTCGGCAAAATGCTTATCCTCGACGGAGTGGTGCAGATCACAGAGAGGGATGAATTCTTTTACCATGAGATGCTCGTCCATCCGGTAATGCATGCCCATCCCAATCCCGTGAATGTGGTTGTTATCGGCGGCGGTGACGGCGGGGCTGTGAGAGAGGTGCTTAAGCATGAATCGGTGAAAAAGGTATATTTCATCGAGATCGATGAAGAGGTGATCACTGTGTCGAAGAAATTCTTCCCCGCCGTCGCGAGCCGGGTGAATGACCCGCGCGTGGAGATCCACTGCATGGACGGCGCCGAATTTGTAAAGTCGAGAAACAGCGACATTGATGCCATCATCGTTGATTCAACGGATATTGTCGGCTTTGCAAAGAGCCTGTTCACCGTGGAGTTCTTCAAATCCGTAAAGGACTCCCTCACTGACGAGGGCATGTTTGTGACCCTTTCAGAATCCCTTCATTTCCACAAGGATATTGTGATCGAAGTGCAGGAGGCAATGCGCCTCATTTTCCCGGTGGTTGACCTCTATACAGCGCCCCTGGTCACCTACGCGGGGAACTGGTGGACCTTCTCTGCCGCGTCAAAGAAACACGACCTGAGGAAGACACAGCGTGAGTTCAGGATTGATACCAGATATTACAGCGATGAGATACACCAGCAGGCATTCCTGCCCCCGAAGATGTATGAGAGGCTTATGCAGAGGAAGCTGCAGTGGTAGCAGAGTATGCCGGCAGGCCTGCTTTGCCCATCTTGACACAGTTCCACAAAAATTGTTACATTACTTAGCACTCTCATAGTGAGAGTGCTAATTGGCGGCGAGGTATAGAAAATGTTAGATGAGCGGATACATAGGGTCTTGTGGGCAGTGGTCGAAAGCTATATCACAAACCCTGACCCTGTGGGGTCACGATTTGTGACCAAGAAGTATGCCTTCAACCTTTCGCCTGCGACCATTAGGAATGTCATGGCTGATCTGGAGGATATGGGTTTTCTCCATCAACCCCATACTTCGGCCGGCCGCATCCCCACGGATAAGGGATACCGCTTCTATGTGGATTATCTTGCCAAACGGGAAGCGTCCCGGGATGCGGACCATGCCGACGAGATCATCCAGAGGCTCGAGACCATAAGGAATGATATCAATGCCCTGCTGAAGGAGACTTCAAAGGCGCTCTCAACGGTCTCCCATTACCTCGGCGTTGCCCTTACGCCCAGGTCTGAAAAGGCCACGTTGAGAGGTATTAACCTCTTCAGGTATAAGGAGGGGCAGGTGATGACGGTGCTTCTTACCGATGAGGGGATCGTGAAAAACAAATGCGTACAACTGGCTGTGGATCTGACCCAGAGGGATCTGAACAGGATTTCTGATTACCTCAATTCCGAGTTCGCAGGCCTCGCCATTGATGAGATCAGGGCGAGGATAGTAAGGGAAATGCGCCGGGACAAGGCGCTCTGTGATACCCTTATCTCGAGGGCGATCACCATCTGCCGGGAGGCTCTTTATTTTGATTGCGGGGACGTCTTTATATCAGGTCTTTCCGAGGTGCTGGGACTCCCTGAATTTTCAGACCTCCAGAGGATAAAGGAGATTTCCAGGGCTATCGAGGACAAGCACCTCATCATAAAGCTCCTCGATACCCTCTCCCAGTCGGAAGGGGTGAACGTGGTGATAGGTTCTGAGAACTTAGCCCCGGACATGAAAAAACTGAGCATAGTGGTATCCACCTATAATGAGGGTGACAGGCCCGTAGGGACCATCGGTATCATCGGACCGACACGTATGAACTATCTGAAGGCGATCACTTTAGTGGATACCGCGGCGAAATTCTTAACCAAGGTTCTTTCGGAGAAGTAATGGCGGGGCTTCATGAGGAGGAAGATATGGGAAACGAAGAGGCGCTAGAAAAAAAAGAGGTGGAGAGCCTTGAGCCTGCGGAGAAGGAAGAAGAGCTGACCGGGGAAGGCCCAGGCCCTGAAGCGGAACTTGCAGAAATGAAGGACAAGTACCTCAGGCTTTACGCTGAGTTCGAAAATTACAAGAAGCGTATGCAAAGGGATAAGGAGGAACTGGTCAAATACTGCAACGAGTCGATCCTCTATGAAATTCTGCCGGTGATCGATAACCTCGAGATGGCCCTGAGCCATGCAACTGATGATGTGTCCGAAGGACTCGTCAAGGGAGTCGAGATAACCCTCAGGGAATTTCAGAGAGTGATGGAGAAGTTCGGCCTTGTTCCCATTCCGGCAAAGGGCGAGCCCTTTGACCCGTCAGTTCACCATGCCATGTCGCAGGTGGTACGGTCGGATGTGGAGGACAAGTCCGTTGTTGAGGAATACCGGAAAGGATATATGTTCGGCGAAAAAGTGCTGAGACCTTCCCTGGTAGCGGTTTCGAAAAAACCTGATGAAGCACAGGAAATTGAAATTAATAAAGAATCAGAGGAGGAATAACCATGGGAAAAGCGATTGGAATAGACTTGGGAACCACGAACTCGGTTGTTGCTGTTGTGCAGGGAGGTGAACCGGTAGTGATCCCGAACCAGGAAGGGAGCAGGACGACGCCGTCGGTGGTTGCCTTCACGGAAAAGGGGGAACGCCTGGTGGGGCAGATCGCAAAGAGACAGTCTATTACTAACCCTGAAAATACCATTTTCTCCATAAAGAGACTGATGGGAAGAAAATTCAACTCTCCTCAAGTGGATCACGCAAAGAAACGCTTGCCGTACAGGATCGTGGAGGCGTCCAATGGCGACGCACACGTGGAGATACGTGGGAAAAGGTATTCTCCCCCTGAGATTTCAGCAATGATACTTCAGAAACTGAAACAGGCTGCCGAAGATTATCTCGGAGAGCAGGTTACAGACGCGGTGATCACCGTTCCCGCGTATTTTGATGACAGTCAGAGACAGGCTACGAAGGATGCTGGAAAGATCGCGGGACTGAACGTCCTGAGGATCATCAACGAGCCGACAGCCGCCTCCCTCGCTTATGGACTAGACAAAAAGAAAGAGGAGAAGATTTCGGTCTATGACCTGGGAGGTGGCACCTTCGATATCTCTGTCCTCGAGATAGGCGAAGGCGTGATCGAAGTCAAATCCACCAACGGAGACACCTATCTGGGTGGTGACGACTTTGACCTCAGGATCATCGACTGGATGGTGGAAGAATTCAAGAAGGAACAGGGCATAGATCTGAAAAGCGACAAGATGGCCCTCCAGAGACTGAAGGAGGCTGCGGAAAGGGCGAAGATCGAACTCTCCACAGCCACGGAGACAGAGATAAACCTTCCCTTTGTCACTGCAGATGCGAGCGGGCCGAAACATCTCCTCATGAAGCTCTCCAGGGCAAAGCTTGAACAGCTCACCGGAGACCTCATCGAGAAGACCATTGAGCCGTGTAAACTTGCCCTTAGTGATGCCAACCTATCTCCCAAGGATATTGATGAAGTGATTCTCGTGGGAGGCCAGACCCGCACACCCAAGGTTCAGCAAGTGGTGCAGTCTTTCTTTGTGAAGGAGCCGAACCGGACCGTGAATCCCGACGAGGTGGTTGCGGTGGGCGCTGCGATTCAGGGCGCGGTTCTTAAAGGTGAAGTGAAAGAAGTGCTTCTTCTGGATGTGACTCCCCTTTCCCTGGGCATCGAGACCCTCGGGGGCATCTTTACAAAGATCATCGAGAGAAACACCACGATTCCCACCAAGAAGAGCCAGATTTTCTCGACGGCATCCGACAACCAGCCCGCGGTCACCATCAAGATCCACCAGGGCGAGAGGGAGATGGCTGCAGACAATAAACTCCTCGGGGTGTTCGAACTGGTGGGCATACCTCCGGCTCCCCGTGGCGTGCCCCAGGTAGAGGTGTCCTTTGACATAGACGCCAACGGTATTCTCCACGTCTCTGCAAAGGATCTCGGCACCGGAAAGGAGCAGTCCATCAGGATCACGGCGTCAAGCGGTCTTACTGAAGAGGAGATCAAGGGTATGACCCGGGACGCGGAATCCCACGCAGAGGATGACAGGAAGAAGAGACAGCTTGCTGAGGCGAGAAACGAGGCTGATACCCTTGTCTATACCGTGGACAAGTCCCTCAGGGAATACGGAAATAAGGTGACGGAAGCAGAGAAGAGAGAGATAGAGGAGGCACTGGAACAGTGCAAGAAGGTGAAGGATACCAGCTCCGACGCCTCAGAGATCAAGGGAGCAATAGAAAAACTCACCAGGGCTTCCCACAAGATAGCGGAACATCTTTACAAGACCGCAGGAGCAGGCGCCCCGCCAGGTCAGGCGGAGGGGGCTGGCGAAACAAAGCCCAAACAGGAAGAGGAAGTTGTGGAAGCGGAATTTGAAGATGTGGACAAGAAGGAGAAATGAAGGACTACTATGAGTTACTCGGCGTTCCGAGAAATGCCACTGAGGCCGAGATCAAGAAGGCTTACAGGGCCCTTGCCCTTAAGCACCATCCTGACAGAAACCCGGAAAATAAGGCGTCAGAGGAGAAGTTCAAGGAGATCAGCGAAGCTTACTCTGTACTGAGCGATGCTGAAAAGAGAGCGAATTACGACCGGTACGGTTCTACTGAGGGCGCCGGGTTTGGGGCTTTTGCAGGCGCCGGGTTTGGAGACATATTTGAAGATATCTTCGGGGATTTTTTCGGCTTTTCAGGTCAGCGCCGCACAAGACCCGCCAAGGGGAACGATCTCCGCTATGATCTTGAGATAACCCTGGAGGAGTCCGCCTTCGGCGCGGAAAAGCAGATCGAGGTTCCGAGGTGGGAGACTTGTTCCACGTGCAAAGGGTCAGGATCAAAGCCAGGCAAGGGACCTGTCACCTGCTCGCACTGCAAGGGAACAGGTCATATGAGGTTTCAGCAGGGCTTTTTCAGTGTATCCAAATCGTGCGGCGCCTGCCACGGCACAGGCAGGATCATCACCGATCCCTGCGCTGCATGCAAAGGGAACGGCAAGGTCAAGAACGTCCGCAGCATCCATGTTAAGGTTCCTGCGGGTGTGGATTCCGGTTCGCGCCTGCGGATGTCAGGGGAAGGCGAACCCGGCGTCCACGGCGGCCCGCCCGGGGATCTCTATATCATCATTGACATTAAAGAGCACCCGGTCTTTGTAAGAAGGGGCAATGATATTTATTGCGCTATGAGCATTACTTTCCCTCAGGCAGTCATGGGAGCGGAGATAGAGGTCCCTACCCTTGAAGGAACGGCGAACCTTAAAATTCCGCCGGGCACGCCCTCAGGAAAGGCCTTTCACATGAGGGGGAAGGGAATTCCGCGCCTCGGCAGTCATGGTAAAGGGGATGAAGTCGTTGTGGTGAATCTCGAGGTTCCGAAGCAGATCACCCCCCGACAGAAGGATCTCCTTGAGGAGTTCGCTCAGATTAACGGTGACAAGACTTCGAAGACCTTCAAGGACAAGTTAAAAGACATCTTCTCAGGCGCTGAGAAATAGAATTCCATGCCCCGCCTGTTCTTTCCAGTAGAGGAAAATCCCCGCATGATCCATATTACCGGTGAAAAGGCCCATTATCTCACCTCGGTCTTGAGATGCAGCGAGGGGGATGAACTGGAGGTCCTTGACGGAAAAGGTCTTTCCTACAGGGCTCGAATCACCACCCTCACCAAGAAAGAAATAACTGCAGAGGTCATCGGTATTATTGCCCGCGATACGGAATCACCGGTCAACATCATTCTTATCCAGGGTCTTCTCAAAGGTGAAAAGATGGAACTGGTGATACAAAAGGCCACTGAACTGGGTGTCAGGGAGATAATCCCGGCGATAACCGAAAGAAGCCAGGTGCTCAGCGTCGGAAAGGCCATCCGGTGGAGAAAGATTGCCGAAGACGCCTCGCGACAATCCGGAAGAACAGCCATCCCGATCATTCATGAGGTCATTCCCTTCGTAGATATCTTCTCCCCGGCTTCTCCCTACGCGCCCTATTTCAAGAAGTGCAGGGGAATTCTTTTCTGGGAAAGAGAGGGGGTCAGACTGAAGGAAGCCATTAAAAGACTGGAGGGATGCAGGTCATTGATCATTTCCGTGGGGCCCGAAGGAGGCTTCACTGAAGGAGAAGTGCGGGTTGCCCGGGAGCAGGGATTTCTTGTTGCCACGCTGGGAAGCCGCATCCTTCGCGCTGAGACAGCGGCAATTACAGTAATTGCCCTAGC
>CAMTVV010000164.1:0-3726 GCA_947085305.1 uncultured Nitrospiraceae bacterium | reverse complement strand
CTTTCTTGCTTCAGCCAGAGGCACGCCGATCGGAATATAGACGAATTTTGCATCCACGAGCTGACCGATGGTCATATTGAAACCTGATTTTGTCCCGTATTCTTTTATCAGTTCTTGCGGCGCTGCCGAGGGGTCGCCGTGACAGTAAAGGCAGTCGTTTGTGACCTCTTCGCCGGCCTTTGCGATTACATAATATTCTCCGTCGGTTCTTGTCCTGAAACCGCTCCATTCCATGAGATTCCTGTCTTTTATGAACCTGTTGATTATTTCTGCCTCAAAGGCATCCGGCGAGTTCAGGGGATTCATGGGATTGAGTGATGCGTTCTTGTACGAATAGCCCGGAGACTCTCTTTGCGCCCTCCGGGCGATATTCCCGGCCACGTAAGACCGTGACATTCCCTCTACAATGAATTTCCCCGGCAGCTCACGATAAAAGACGGGTCTCAGCTCCTCTTTGACATAGGTCTTCACCGCCTCCATTGTCGTGAGGCGAAGCCTTCCCAGACTGTATGCGGCTTTGACCGCATTATGCTTGAGGATATAGTAAGTGACGATGGAAAAGATGGGGAGAGATATAATGTAGATGGCGATAAGCATCAGGCCAAATTTTTTCTTCGGACTGAGGTCCTTAAACATCATTACTCCTCTGGCATGATTTTTTTCTGCTCTGCCTTCCTTGCCTTATGTTTTCTGTATTTGAGGATATGCCATTTTCTGAAGAGCCGCTCCATTTTCTCCCTGTACGCCATAGCCAGCAATACCACTATTATGGCGGCGCCGGCCAGCACAAAAAACTGTTTATACTGATGATGTATCAGATAGTCTCCTCCAAGGGTGAGGAGGATAGTGCCGAAGAGCCTGCCTGTCCCCCCGATGATCAGAAACTCCATGGTGGTAAGGTGACCGAGCCCGAGAATGTAACAGAGTGAATCCTTGGGAAATCCGGGTATGAGAAAGAGGATAAAGACAAGAAAAGCGCCTTTATGGTGAAGAAGATAATCAAAGCGCCCCATGATTTTTTTGTTCACAAATTTTTCGACAAGGGGCCTGCCGAATACCCTGGAGAGAGTAAAGGCAAAATAAGAGCCGATGGTCAAACCGGCGGTCGAGAGGGCAACTCCGAGCCAGGGCCCGTACAGGACACCCCCGAGCAGCCCTGTGGCTTCTCCCGGTATAGGAGCAACGACCACCTGTGAAGCCTGAAGTATAATAAAGGCGGCAATAGCAAGGGGCGACAATGGCTGACCGAGGGTCTTAAAGAAGTTTATGAGACGCTCTTTGTCAATAAATAAATGGATCAGCCCTGTCTGGTAAAATACAAGAGTCAAGCCTCCCACGATGAACAGAAGCAGGAGAAGCCTGAGCCATAGTTTAAGGTTTAGTTTATTTTTTTTCTTGATTGTCTTTGCACCCTCACATTAATCTTTCTTTTCCAGCCTCTCGAACAAGGGTTTAATCAGGTCTATAGGCAAAGGGAATATTATCGTCGAATTCTTTTCAGTCGCAATTTCGGTCAGTGTCCCAAGGTACCTTAATTGCATCGCCATCGGCTGTGTTGCAAGGACCTGCGCTGCATCTGCAAGTTTCTGTGATGCCTGGAATTCTCCGTCTGCATGTATGACTTTTGCCCTTCTTTCCCTCTCCGCCTCTGCCTGTTTTGCGATGGCCCGCTGCATTTCAACAGGAATGTCAACGTTTTTTACCTCGACGGTGGTCACCTTTATCCCCCAGGGCTCTGTCTGGAAATCTATAACCTTCTGAAGTTCTGCATTGAGTTCATCCCTCTTGCTGAGGAGATCGTCAAGCTGGCTCTGTCCGAGGATCGAACGAAGACTGGTCTGTGCGATCTGGGACGTTGCATAGAAAAAGTCCTCAACCGCTGTAATGGCCTTTATGGGGTCCATAACCCTGAAATACACGACTGCATTGACCTTAACAGTGATATTGTCTCTTGTTATAATATCCTGCGACGGGACATCGAAGGTAACAGTCCTCAGACTTACCCTCACGAGCTTGTCGATGATGGGCCAGATGATTATCAGGCCAGGTCCTTTCACGGGAATGATCCTGCCGAGCCTGAAGACAACCCCCCTCTCGTATTCCTTGAGAACCTTGATTGCGCTGGACAGAATGTAGGCGACAAAAAAAATCGCGAAAAGCACTGTCATGAGATACGGCGTTAACAATGGCATGTTACCCTCCTTGTTTGCGAACCTTCAATTTTAAATCCCTAACTTCTTCGACTACTACTCTAGCATCTTTTGCTATGGCCTCGCCAGAGTATGCGGACCATAACTCTCCGTGAATGGAGACCATGCCCCCGTCCCTGGTGATATCCGTCTTTGCGAGCCCCTCCATGCCGATAAGCTCTTCTTTTCCGGTAACGGGTTTTCTCCTGTGGGCCTTGAGCGCGAGGCTGATGGTGAGGATGAAGAATAAGGCGGTTACGAGCGCCGCAGGCAATATAATATACAGGGATAATCTCACAAATGGCCCAGGCGTCTCAAAGAGCATGAGAGAGCCGATAACCATCGCAATTACCCCGCCAATGGCAAAGACCCCATGGGAGACGATTATTACTTCCAGAATAAAAAGTATGATGGCGAGAAGGATAAGGAGGAGGCCGGCATAATTGACAGGCAACGTCTGGAAGGCATAGAAGGCCAGAATGAGGCATATCCCGCCGGCGACCCCCGGGAAAATAGAACCGGGGTTGCTCAGTTCGAAAAAGAGGCCATAAAACCCAAGGAGCATAAGTATATAGGCGACATTCGGATCACTGATGAAATTAAGTATCCTGAGTCTCAAACTCATCTCTTCCCTGACCACCTTCGCGTCCTTTGTCCTGAGAGCCCGTTCTCCAAAGGGCGTCCGGACCTTCCTGCCGTCAATATCAGAGAGGAGAGTGTTTATATCTTTGGTGACCAGGTCTATCACACGCTCCTTCAATGCCTCGCTCTCGGTGGCGGATATGCTCTCCCTCACCGCCCTCTCTGCCCACTGTGCGTTCCTTCCCTTGCTCTCTGCAATGGATTTGATATATGCGGCAGCGTCGTTGGTCGCTTTCTCCGCCATGGTCTTGTCCATCTTTTCACCGAGGCCCACAGGATGCGCGGCGCCGATATTGGTTCCCGGGGCCATGGCAGCCACATGGGCTGCAAGGGTAATAAATACTCCGGCAGATGCCGCGCGCGCGCCGCTTGGCGCAACAAATGCCACTACAGGCACATCACTGCCCACGATGTCCTTTACAATGATTCTCATGGACGTATCAAGGCCTCCTGGAGTATCGAGCTCGATGACTAACGCCTCTGCGCCTGCCTTAACAGCTTTCTTAATGCTCTTGCCGATATATTCCGAAGAAACCGGATTGATGACGCCATTGACTGTGATAACCATCACTTCTCTCTGGGTTTCCTTTGAAAAAAGGGGGGATGCAGAGATCGCAAGAAGAAGAATGACTATTAAAGAATAGAAGCGCCTTCTCTTCATGGAGGTATTATACCACAAAAGCCTGTGTCTTCATTTTGAGTTTTCGATACCCTATCCCGAATGCTTTCGGGACTGAGGGGTTTCCTTATACTTCCCTCCCCCTTGACGGGGGAGGGTGAGGGTGGGGGTGATTGAAACTAATTGGGCACCCTCCCCTTCATCCCCTCCCGTCAAGGGAGGGGAGATTTTAGGATACCCCGCCGTCTCTTCGGCGGGGAGGTTCATTGAGTCAGT
>CAMTVV010000163.1:0-11870 GCA_947085305.1 uncultured Nitrospiraceae bacterium | reverse complement strand
TTTGTCTCAACGACAGAAACATTTGAAAACTCAATCAACGCTGTATCTGTATCTGAAAAATACCGAATTTTCATTTTTCCTCCTCCTTAAAGTTTCGATCGAAAAAGGTATTATGAACGGTCTCTCCGTCTTCTAAAAGGATAACTCGTAAGTATCTCCCTGCCTCTTCGATAAATTTCCATTTCCTTATCCTTCCATCACTCTGGACTTCTGTTTTTATGGGTTTCTTTATGGTATCCAATATCCATTCCTCTTTGATAATTGCCCTATCTGGACGCTGTTTGATGAATGAAAAGTATTGTGTGCATTTCATAACGTATTGTATCATTTTTTATCGCCGAATGCTTAAATTAACCGTAGGCTTGACCTTCCCCCCCCAAGTTTTTTCTCAGGTTAATTTAACTATTGCAAGAAACAAGACCCTGTTCTTCCACCTTGATACCAAAGAGTGAAGCAGCGCGGCTGTTTCTTTCCAGAAGACGCCCGCTCCTGAAGTCCGCCTTCTGTCGGTCACGAAGCCTTCCCTGTTCAGCCTGCTGTTTAAGTTTACCAGGCCCTGCTTCCAATCGTGTAATAAACCGGTTCAGGATGGCTATCTCTTTGTCTTTTCTGCTTTCCGAGCGGCACAGAACAAAGCTTTCCTCCGTACCATCAGGCACTCGGCAGAGTTTAACCTCCACCCCGGGCTGAACCTCCTGCCAGTCTTTATCTATAAGCTCATGCTCGAATTTCCTGAGCATGGATTTCGGTGTGCCTACAAGGTAACGGGCACCACAGTTTTGTAAAAACTCTATGTTTTCTTCGCTCACCATTCCCCTATCCATTACCCATATTCGCTCCGCTTTACCGTACTTGTTTTGCATAAGTTCAACCATCTCTTCTACCGTAGTAACATCTGTACGGTTTCCGTCGAATACCTCAAAGGCCAGTGGCAGCCCTTGAGATTAACTGTAGCCCATGAAGGGATGTCCAATACTTCTTGCAGAAACTGCGGGGAATGTCCAAACGCTTTTTGTCCACTCAAGGAAATCCTCCTTGCTGATGGTATCTTTTTTATGTCCTTTTTTTCTTGAAAAAGATTCTTTAGAAAAAACCAAAATATATTCGTGGATGTCTCTCAATACTGGATTGCCAGCAGACAGCCAACTGCCCCATGCTGTTGAAGGGCTTGCACTTGATGCCTTGTTCCAGATAATCTCTCCCCTCATAAGAAAACCAATATCAAGCATGTCTTCAATAATATAGCTGTGCAGAGGGATATATGGCTTTCTTCCAAGATTGGCAACATTAATACATGCCCTTCCGCCTGTAACTAATTTCTTGTATGTTTCCTTAAAAACAGTTTTTAACAAGGTTCTATATTCGTTCAGTGATAGGTCTTCATCATATTCTTTTTTTACATTGTAGGGCGGTGATGTAACCATAAGATGGATGCTATTATCAGGCAACTCCTCCATGTGCTCACTTGACTTGCAAAAGATTTTATCTGATGTCTCAACCGGAATGGGATTTTCAATATGCTTAATATGATTTTCTTTTGGTAATTCTTCATATAATCTGCTGGCATAGAAAGAACTGGAATCATGTCCGATTCTTCCCGGAGAGCCAAAAGAACTTGTTTTTGTGCCATTTCTTCTATTTCTATGGTTAGAACTCATCTCTGTCCTCCTTCCAAAGGTCAACCCACCTTTTATAAGGATTAAATTTTATTTCGCTTCGTTGCCAATTTATTTTAATGACTTTTGTCTCTGTGTCTTCAACCAAACTCGTCAATGCCTCTTTCGTAATCTCAACACCTCGTGGGTTTGTTCCCGCCTTAGGAAGCTTGATATATTTATCTCTCCCTATTTTATCAAAAAGATTTTCCTGAGCTTTTACAGGAATGTAATAAAAGCCTCCCTCTTTTCCCCAGTTTATTTGAACGAGTAACATATCAAAATCAGGATAATATTCCTCACTGAATTGCTTTGACTTTTCAGGGTCTACTGTCCATATCAGTTTAACTCCGCTAAAGCTATTGCCCGTGATTGTTTTTATAGATATAGGTTCACCGAATAGCTTTACATCTACTCCTGATTCAGTAATGGGAATCTCTGATTCTACATTTGCCTCTCCAAATTTATAAATGAGTAACGCAACAATTATTCTCTCACGGATCGAGCCGGCTTCCATCCCAATTTTTCCCGCCCTTGAGCTTTCAAATTCAGCGAGTTGAAAAAGATTAGATAATCGCTTTTAGATTCGCTTTATTATTTTTCCATCTTCAAAGATTTCTATTAATCGGTTGGGCATGCACTATTATACAAAAAAGAATGATTGGATAGGTAATTTATAATTTTTCTATGCATAACAATGTTATTAAGCGACAGAACATCGGGAAAAATCACTGTCGTCAAAGGAGCGAAGCAGTGAGTCGGGTACTGAATGCATTGCATAGCAATAATGGGGACTAATTCCCCAGCCCTGTGGGGCATTTTTCAACTCTCTGAGCGATTGAAGATCACTAAATGCCTTATTCCCTTTCAATTTTCCAGTGGCACCAAAATTGCTTCTTTATTCGTTGCCATGAATGAAATTCTCCTCTGCACGCATAATCCGATACTGCTAAAGAACGTATACGGAATACTGAGGGATGAAGGGTTCACTGTCGAAGTGGTTGACCAACCGGCCCTGGCGGTCCAGAGGGTGTTTCAGGGGAACTACACCGCCGTCATCATTGATTCGGAGTCCTTCGGCCTTTCTGCAGAAGACGCGGTTCAGATCATAAAAAGCGTTTCCCCTGACATCATTGTCATCTGCGTAGGATTTGCTAAACTGAATAGTAACGTCATGAGCGTGAACCTGCCGGTTGACCTGGAAGAGTTCAAGCAGGCAATTCATGATGTGCGGCGCTTCAGTGCATTATCCAGGATTTGATGAAAGGAAAAAGGAGGAAGATATGACACCTCGGGAAATCATTTTAAAGGCCTTTGAAATGGGGAAACCGGAGAGGGTGCCGGTAACGCTGTTCGGCGGCGGCATGTGGTCTATCAAGGATTACGGGACGAGCTTTGAGGAACTGTCGCTCAATCCTGAAAAGATGACCGATATGTGCGTCACAGAAGCGGAAAAGATCAGGAGCGATGTTGTCTATGTCGGTTCCGGCTACAACAACTTCCACGCCTTAGCCGTAGGCAAGGCCTTCGGCGCCGGGATTAAATACCGCGAAATAGGTGCGCCCGACCTCACCACGCACTTTGTGAATTCAGAAGAGGACATTGCTAAACTCAATAAAGAGGATGTCCTCAAGGACCCGGTGGTGAAAACCATCATGGAAACTACGCGGAGGGTGAAAGAAAAAATAGGGAATAAATACCTGGTCACAATGACGTGCTGGGGACCCTTCACTCTTGCGGCACGGATGGCCGGCGAAGAGACGTTTATGAAGGCAATCTTCAAGAAACCGGCCTTTGTTGAAAAGATGGTGGATTTCTGCGCCGACCTTTTGATCCATCTTTATGAGCCGCTGGTAAATAACGGCCTTGAATGCATAAGCATCGCTGATCCGACTGCCTCGGGGGACCTGATAAACAAAAAGCAGATGGAACGTTTCGCCGTGCCTGCCCTGAAGAAGATGAGCGACTGGGCAAAAGCGAAGAATGTCCATACCATCCTCCATATCTGCGGCGATACCAGCGACCGTCTCGAACTCTTCCCGATGACAGGGGCAAGCACCATCTTCTTTGACCAGAAGGTGGACATCAGAAAGGCGAAGGAAGTCCTCTTCGGAAAGATGTCCTTCGGCGGGAATATCGCCCCCGTGCATGTATTGCTTAACAAGACTGCGGATGAAGTGGAGCAGGCGTGTAAAGAGGTGATAGAGATTGCGGGCAAGGACGGGGGATTTATCCTCGTTCCAGGCTGTGACATCCCGCCGACCATACCTTATGAGAACATCAGAAGGTTCCACGACGCGGCGTTTCAGTGGAAACTTTAGCAAGGAGGAGGTGAGAAAAGCAGCTTAGGGGCAGGGAGGTAAACATGGGATTTTTTGAGGAGCTGAAAAAACTATTTGCCAGGAAGGGTTCCCCTTCCTGGCAGCAGAAGGAGGCAACAATGGCGGAAGAAAAGAAGATGACGGTGGAAGAAGTAAATGAGTACATGAAGAAGCAGTGCGGGTTCGTACCGAGGATGTTCCAGATCATCAATACCGTTACCCCTGAACCCGGGAGGACCTTTGCGGACTTCTATGCGAGCATCTTCGGAGACGGGGCCCTCTCCCGCAAGGTCAAGGAACTGATGTTCATGGCAGGCGGAGTCGGCTACTGTTCGCCGCGCTGCATCATCCATGTGATACCCGCGATCAACGCAGGCGCAACGACCGGGGAGATCTTCGAGGCTGCTTCAGTGGGGATGATCCTGGCAGGCTTTGTACCGGGCGGCCCCGGCATTCCCTATGCCTTTGAGTATGCCCTCAAATGTCTCGACATCGAGGCAAAATACCGTAAGGGCGAAAAATGGGAGTACCTGCCTCAGCCGAAGTTCGACCATGGAGTCTTTTAAGGCGGAGCACTTGGGGGAGTGTTTTGCACTCCCCCTCCATTTCTTGAATTTCAGGAAAGAGGCTCCTGTAAAAGTCCTAACCACAGAGGTCACAGGGCATTCCGTAACTCGTAACGCGTCACGCGTAACGAAAATATTAGGCTCTGTGTTCTCTGTGGTTTAAATGGTTGTGCAAAAAAGGTTCTTAGTGTTTTCAGAAATTCGGAAAAAAAGGAGAAAGGATGTTTAGATTCAAGACAGAACAGAAGGCTTTCGAAATAGGCCGGATCAGGATAGGCGGCCAGCCCGGAGAAAATCCGCCGTTTCTCATCGCCTCCATGTTTCACAACAAGGACAAGATCCTTATGGACAGGAAAGGAAACTTTGACAGACAGAAGGCAAAGGAACTCATCAAAAAACAGGAAGAACTCTCGGCTTCCACAGGAATTCCAGGTATGGTGGCAATGGTGGCGAATACCCCTGAAGAGGCCCGGATATACATAGATTTTTATCTTGAGACAACGAGCATGCCCTTTGGGATCGATATGTGGGTTGCGGAAAAAAGGGCAAAGGCAACGGAATATATCTCGAAACTGGGGGTTCAGGACAAGTTCCTTTATAACAGCATCACCGCCTGGGATAAGGATATCAAGGGACAGGTGAACAAACTGAAGGACCTTGGAATAAAGCATGTGGTGGTCCAGGCCTTTGACGACGCTGACCAGTCCCCTGCAGGCCGTCTGAAGTCCCTTGAGAGCATTTTGGCAGAGGGAGCGAGCAGCTTCGAGACCGTGATTGTGGATACATCGGTGATGAATCTGCCCGCCACTTCCTTTTCCCTCCTCGCCAATAAACTGATCAAGGAAAAACTGGGGCTTCCCTGCGGCGGCGCCTATTCCAACGGCACACACATGTGGGGTGACGCCAAGACCATCTGGAGCCTTGACGGGTTCAAGGCCATGGACGCTGTTGCTCAAGGCATGTGCTCCGTGTTCTGGAGCGATTTCAACTTCTACGGACCTATCGTGACAGCCCCGCGGATATTCCCTGCGGTGGCCACTGCGCATATATTGCTCTCTACCCTTGTTTTCGATGAGACAAAGGAGATACCGGGGAATCCGGACCTTCCCATACGAAAATATTTTCCTGATTTCATAGAGAAATTAATCTCAGGAGGAGCACGGAAATAAAGGCGTGAGCTGAGCATCACTAACACGATTATGAAGGAGGAGTAATGTCGATAACATCCATGACAGCGAAAGAAAGAATAATGAAGCTCTTTGCAGGGGAAGAGGTTGACAGGCCGCCGTGCTTCAGCGGCATGGGGAATGTCACCACAGAGGGCCTGAAATCCCTCGGGTACAAATTTGCTGCGTCGCACCTTGATGCAAGGATGATGGCCGGTGCGGCATCCACCACTTACAAGCTCTTCGGATTTGAGTGCGGCGTAGTCCCCTTTGACCTCTGCGTCGAAGCAGAGGCCCTGGGCTGCGAAATAAATGTGTACGCTCATTCCGAAGACTTACTCTACCCCACGATCAAGACGAAACTCATCCATAGGGAAGATGAAATGGAGATTTCGATCCCTTCGGGTTTTCAGGAAAAGGGAAGGATCCCCCTTGTGTGTGAAGCCATCAGGTTGATGAAGAAGGATATCGGCGGAGACGTTCCCATCGGGACATATGTCCTGGGCCCCTTTACCCTCGCGGGACAGATCATGGAGCTCAATGACCTGCTGAAGCTCTCCTTCAAGAAGCCCGACAAAGTGGGCAAACTCCTCGATCTCCTTGCCGACGCTGTTATCATCGTCGCAGAACAGTTCGAGAAGGCAGGGGCTGATTATATCACCGTGAGGGAGATGGGCGCCACCTCGGACGTGCTGAGTCCCCGGGTATTCAAGAACCTGATCCAGCCCTACATCAAAAAGATCGCTGACAGATTGACGGTGCCCAGCATACTCCATATCTGCGGCAAGACCAACGACATTGTCCCTTTCATGATAGAGACCGGCGCAAGGGCTATCAGCGTTGACCAGAAAAACGACGTTGCAGAGTCCCGCAAGAAACTCGGCAAGGACGCCCTGATCTTCGGGAACTATGACCCTTACAATGTCCTCGTGGCGGGGACCCCTGAAATGGTGAAGGAGACGATGAAGAAATGCATGGACGACGGGGTTAGCGCGGTATGGCCGGGGTGTGACATCTGGCCCACGGTTCCCGCCGAAAACTTACGAACAATGATGGATGAAGTGAAAAAATACAGGAGGTAAAAAAATGGCCACGGACGAAAAGAAAAAGGAGCTTTTGGAAAGACTGAGAAATGCGGTGATCCAGTACGACGAAGATGCTGCTAAGGAAGCATCCCAGGAAGTCCTGAATGTGGGGATGGATGCCAACGAAGCGATCTTCAACGGCCTCGTGAGCGGCATGGAAGAGGTGGGAAGGCTGTTCGAGGCACAGGAGTATTTCGTACCCGAACTCCTCATGTGCGCCGATGCCCTCTATGCGGGTCTCGATATCCTGAAGCCTCACGTGGTGCAGCTTGACCTCGGCGTGAAGGGCTCCGTGGTCATCGGAACAGTGGAAGGCGATGTCCATGACATCGGCAAGAACATCGTGAAGATGATGTTTGACGTGGCGGGCTTTACCGTATACGACCTCGGGCGTGACGTGCCTCTCGATAAGTTCGTTGAGGAACAGATGAAGACCGCCTCCGACCTCGTCTGTCTCTCGGCGATGATGACGACGACAATGACCGGAATGAAGAAGGTCATCGACAACCTCCACGAGAAAAATCCGAACGTCAAGATCATGATCGGCGGAGCGCCGGTTTCTCAGGACATCGCAGAGAAGTGGGGAGCGGACGGGTATGCAAAGGACGCAAACAACGCTCTGAAGGACGCCATCAATATGATCAGTTCTCTCAAGAAACTCAAGGAAGAGGCTGAAGCGAGAAAGAAGTGATGGGAAAAACGCTCAGGGAAGAACTCCTTAAGTCAGGCGCAACTGTCGTAGGGTTTGCGCAGCTTAGGGGTGTGCTCGGAGACGAAATAGCACATCTCGAAACGGCTGTTTCGATCGGCGTTGATAGGAAACTGAATGAAGATACTATCGACCTGCTCGCGTCTTTGCAGAGAAAGACTGCCCAATACCTGAAGAGAAAGGGATACAGATACCTCTGCATCCCTCCAGACTCCGACCGGGTAAAGGGTACATTCATATCGAAACTGTACCCGCTTTTTACTCATAAAATGGCTGCCACTTCCTCAGGCCTGGGATGGATAGGGAGGAACAGCCTTCTCATAAGCCCTGACTACGGCCCGCGGCTCTCCCTCGTGACCGTGCTTACCGACGCGCCGTTCGAGGTCGATACGCCGATGGAGTTCAGTCTCTGCGGGGAGTGCAGCCTCTGCATGGATTTCTGTCCTTCGGAGGCGATAACCGGAGCGGAATGGTCAAGGTACGAGCCGTTTGTGGAACTGGTCAGTTTGGACAGATGCCATTCCCATAAAAAGAACAGCAAGAGACTCAACGGTAAGCCCAATTGCGGCTTATGCGTAAATATTTGCCCTTATGGAAGGAAAACGTGTGTGAACAGTCCGGAGAAGTCCTTTGTGGAGACAGTATAGCCTGTCAATGAGAGGATATCACTCTTTTTTTCTTCCCGTCGAATCAGCCGGGGTTGAGACAAAGGGGTTAGGAGAGCTTTTCTAACCGCGGAATCCCTCTCAATCCCCTTTTTTCATAAGGGGAGTTTTTCACTACAAAGAACATAACAGTTATCTACTTATTATAATGCATTTGGAGGAAATGAGATGAAAAAATACAGGGTAATATTCCAGCCGTCGGGAAGAAGGGGCGAAGTGGAAGAAGGGAAGACCCTCCTTGAGTCCGCCCAGTCCCTGGGGGTCGATATCGAGGGCCTCTGCGGGAACAAGAAGGTCTGCGGAAAGTGCAAGGTGAGGATCGAGGAAGGATATTTTGAAAAAGACGGTATGGAGTCGGGCATGTCCCATCTCTCGATCATCACAGAGGACGAAAAGAAACATATAAAGCCTGAGGACGGGCCGGGGATCCGCCTTGCCTGCACCGCAGAGGTGTACGGCGATGTAAAAGTCTTTGTCCCCGAGCGGTCAAGGGCAGGGAAACAGGTGGTGAGGAAGGCTGCAAAGGAGCTTACCATAGCCCTGGACCCTGCGGTGAAGAAATACAACATCGAACTTGCCCCTCCGACCCTCCATGATATGACCACAGGGGATTACGAAAGGGTGTTGAAATTTCTCGAGGATGACTATGGACTCAAGAACCTCACCTTCGACTTCATGGCATTAAAAGACCTCCAGAATGTCCTGAGGAAAGATCAGTGGAAGGCCACAGTCACGGTCTGGATGGATAAAGAGATCATAAAGGTGGAGCCCGGTTTTGTGGAGGCGTGCTACGGCCTTGCGGTAGACGTCGGAACCACTACCTGTGTCGGATACCTGTCCGATCTCAATACCGGACGGGTCGTCAATACCGAGTCCATGATGAACCCACAGGTGCCCTATGGTGAAGACGTGATGTCGCGCATCACTTATGCGATGAGCAACCCCGAGGGGCTCGAAACCATGCAGAAGGCAATCATCGCGGGGCTCAATGATATCATCGAGAGGGTGGTATCCGAGATAAAGAAAGACGGCCCGAACCCCGGTTATGCCATCGATGATCTTACCATTGTTTTCAATACCGCCATGCACCATATATTACTCGGCTTTAACCCTGAGTATATCGGCCGTTCGCCCTTCATCCCCGCGGTGCAGAATTCCCTGAACATCAAAGCCCGCGACCTCGGGCTAAAGATCAACCCCTCTGCCTATATCCATGTGCTTCCGATCGAGGCCGGGTTTGTGGGTGCTGACAACGTGGGCGTGCTCATTGCCGAAGAGCCGTACAATCAGGATGAAATGGTGCTGATCATCGACATCGGCACAAACGGTGAACTCCTCCTCGGGAACCGCAACAAGGTCTGTTCCACCTCCTGTGCAACAGGGCCTGCCTTTGAAGGCGCGCAGATAAAATTCGGCATGAGGGCTGCGCCGGGGGCCATCGAGAAGGTCCAGATCGATCCTGTCACAAAGGAGCCTCTCTACAAGGTCATAGGAAAAGCGGATTGGCATACCCAGATCGAGAAGGTGAATGCAAAGGGAATCTGCGGCTCAGGCATTATCGAGATCGTTGCGGAGATGTTCAAGGCAGGGATTATCGACAAGTCAGGAAGGTTCGTAATGGACCTCAACACCCCGAGGGTCCGGAAGGATGCTGACGGAAAACCGGAATACGTCCTTGCCTGGGCTGAAGAGACCTCCATAGGAACAGACATCACCATCACACAGGGGGATGTGAGGGCTCTCCAGCTGGCAAAGGGAGCGCTTTACACCGGCGCAAAGCTGATGATGAAGAAGCTCGGGATCACAGAGCTTGACAGGGTAGTCCTTGCGGGCGCCTTCGGGAGCCACATCGACAGGGAAGCTTCCCTCACCCTGGGGCTGTTCCCCGATTGTCCCATTGACAAGGTATATGCAGTGGGCAACGCAGCAGGGGACGGCGCGAGGATGGCCCTCCTCAACAGGGGCAAGAGACAGGAAGCGAGTGAAAGGGCGCGGTGGGTGGAATTCCTCGAAATCGCCACCGACCCAGCCTTTGAGAAGGAGTTCATGCAGGCAATGCATATCCCCCATATGAAAGACAAATTCCCGAACCTGAAAGAACTCCTCGCAAAGTCAGGGAGCAAGGTGGAAATAAAGGGATAGGACGTCAGTGTTATATATGGTTAATGACAGGACGCGGGAAGAGAAAGGAGAATTCTCCCTCCCAGAGTCCGCCGGCCTTGACAGCAGAGGAGTTAAAAAATGACACAGGTCGTGGTGAATTCAGGGATATGCGGTTTTTCGACGACAGTGACTGCCGAGAAAGGCAAAGACAAAAAGGTCCTCATCTCCTTGGAAACGGAATGTGAGATGGTGAAAGAAATGGCTGAGGAGATAGAGCTCCTCGATATGATGGCGGTATTCACCAGGTTCCTCGAAAATCCGGTTTACCGTTCCGCATCAAAGCATCTGAAGCATGTCACCTGTCCCGTGCCCTGCGGGGTCCTTAAGGCCATGGAGGCGGAGGCGGGTTTTGCTGTCTCAAAGGATGTGAGCATCACATTCATGGAGAGCAGAAAGATAAGCAAGAGCAGCAAAGAGGAATGAGCGGACGAAAAGTCCATTCATGAGGGAGGAAAAAGTACTATGGTAGAAGCGACAAGATTAGTTTTCGGGGATATCCCCCCTCTCCTGAGGATAATCTTTTATGGGGCAGCCGCACTATCGGTCGCGATCTTTCTCATAGGTTCATGGTCGAAGGTATCCATCTGGCTTAAAGGCAGGGATGACCCTTCTGATTATGTCCCTAAGAAATCGATATGGGGGCTTATGAGGATAAGTCTCCTCTATCTCTTCTCAGGGGAATGTCTCTTTGCCCGGAGGGTCATGGAGAAAAGCAGACTCAGGGGAGTAATGCTTATACTCGTGTATTGGGGATTTATTATCCTCTTTATTGGCACGCTTCTCGTCGCCGTTGATTATGACTTTGGTCTCCATATTTTAAGAGGACATTTCTATCTCTATTATTCCCTCGTACTGGATATCGCAGGTGGCCTGGCCTTAATGAGTCTCTTGTTTTACATCATGAGGCGATATGTATTTTCCAGGCATAGTGTTGTCTCGAGCTGGGACGATGCTTTTGTCCTTATTCTGATGTTTCTCATAATCCTCAGCGGATTCTGCGTCGAGGGAATCCGTCTCGCACGATTTCATCCGCCGCTGATGGACTGGTCGCCTGTGGGTGCTCTTTTTTCTCTGATCTTCGGCCCTCTTACCCGAAGCGAGCCCTCGTCCCAACTTCTCTACAGGATTTTCTGGGCATTTCATGCCTTTTCTGCCTTTACCTTTCTCGCCTATCTCCCCTTTTCCAAGCAGTTCCACATGTTCACCGCCCAGATTACCACTCTGGAAGCCTCGAGAAGGAAATCACGTCTCTGGGAGGTTACCCATGGGTAAACAACGATCTTTTATCGAAGGGCTGACGAAGCGTCACCTTATAGAGCTCGACGCGTGCACACGATGCAGTGAGTGTCTTAAATGGTGCCCCGTTCAGGAGGTCACCGAGAACCAGAAAATCTCACCCCCTGAAAAAATCAGGATGTACAGAGATTTTATCAAGAATATGATCACTGGTACCTCCCAAGCCGATGTTGCCATCTTGGTTATTGACTCCACCACTGGTGGTTTCGAAGCTGGTTTCTCCAAGGACGGTCAAACTAGAGAA
>CAMTVV010000162.1:0-8865 GCA_947085305.1 uncultured Nitrospiraceae bacterium | reverse complement strand
TGGATATGGCAGAGAGGGTCATGGAGATGGGACTCTACATATCCATTGCAGGACCCGTCACCTTCAGGAACGCAAAAAAGCTCGCGGAGATCGCGAAGGAGATACCCGACGATTACCTTCTCATAGAGACCGATGCCCCCTATCTTGCACCTGAGCCGGTGAGAGGAAAGAGGAATGAGCCTTCCTACATCGTTCACACGGTAAGACGTTTGGCGGAGTTGAGGGGGGTGAGCGAGGAGGATATCGCGAGAGTCACGACCGTCAATGCGCGCCGGCTCTTCGGGATAGGCGGGTTGCCTCCCAAAGGGGAGATCGCCTACAGGATCAGGGACAGTCTCTATCTGAACATCACGAACCGGTGCACCAACAGATGCTCCTTTTGCGTGAGATTCCATTCCGATTATGTGAAGGGACATAATCTCAGGCTTCCTGAAGAACCGACTGAAGAAGAATTGAAAGAGGCTATAGGCGACCCGTCACGGCACCGGGAGATCGTGTTCTGCGGATACGGTGAACCTCTCTTGCGGCTTGATACCGTCAGTAATATCGCCAGGTGGATAAAGGAAAAGGGCGGCAGAGTGAGGATCAACACCAATGGCCACGGCAACCTGATCCACAAAAGAAATATCCTCAGCGAGCTCAGGGGGATCGTGGATTCCGTATCCGTCAGCCTCGACGCCCAGGACGAGGAGACGTATAACAGGATCTGCGCGCCGTCGTTCAGGAACGCCTTTCAGGAAGTCCTCTCATTCATCAGGGAGGCGAAGACATATATCCCCGATGTTCAGGCCACTGTGGTGGAGCTGGAAGGCGTGGACGTGGAGAAATGCAGGAAGCTAGCGGATGAGCTGGGAGTAACGCTCAGGGTGCGGAAACTGGATATTGTTGGGTGAACCACTGTTTGAAAGCTGCAACTACCTCAGGGTCGAATTGCTTCCCTGAGTGAGAGACAATCTCTTTCAGGGTCTCATTCCTTGCCTTCCTTCTTCGGTAAGGTCTATCGGACGTCATTGCATCAAAACAATCAGCGACTGTCAGAATCCTGGCCATGAGGGGGATGTCCTTGCCCCTCAGTCCCAACAGACTCCGGCTCCCGTCCCACCATTCATGGTGATACTTTATTCCAAGGATCACATCCTGCAGCTGCCGGAATCCCCCCAGTATCTCGGCGCCGATCAGGGGATGCCTTCGCACCACCTTCTCCTCGTCCTCGGTCAGACTGCCGGCCTTGTCAAGGATCTCACCTGGAACAGCGATCTTCCCGATGTCATGGAGAAGTGAACAGATCCTGAGTCGCTCCATCTGTTTCACGCCCAGTCCCATGGCCGAACCGATGCCGACTGCGCATTCCGTGACACGTTCCGTATGGCCTGCCGTCCAACGGGAAGACGCCTCAAGGGCCTTCACAAGGGATTCAATGGCTGCGAGTAAAAAGTCCTCAAGCTCCTTGTAAAGAAGGGCGTTTTCGACGGTGACGGCAGCCTGGGAGGCAATGGCCATCATAAGTTTTATGTCTTTGGAGTAGAACTCCGCGTTGGATTCCCTGTCCGCAAGGACCATTGCGCCGATGGCCCTGACCTTTCCAACAAGAGGGCATACGAGGATGGACCGTTCGGCATGGGCATAGTCAGCGTGGCTTGCGTCGGAGAGTTTGCAGAAGGCCACGGGTTTTTTCTCGGATACCGCATTCCAGATGATCTTATCGTCCCGGTGGATGGTCGTATCCATGCTCCATCTTCCCCTGAAGCTCCTGGTAACAAGCCTTTCATTCTCCTCGTCAAGGAAGAGAACGGCAGCGGTCTCTACGTCGAGGGTCTTCATCGCCTCCTCGAGCACTTTCTCCGCAATCTCATCCACGCTCAAGCCGGACAAGACCTCTGAGAGCTTATAGAGAAGGGAGAGTTCCTCGTATGTATTGCTGAGTTCCCTGACCGTTAACTCAAGATCCTTCTGTATCCCGGCATGGTCAGCGCTTTTATACATAAGGCTTTACCTGCCGCCGATAACCTTTGTCACGATTTCGAGCAGGGCCCTGGGGCTGAAGGGTTTGGTGATATACATGGACGCGCCGCACTGGAGTCCCAGCTGCTTGTCCGCATCCTGGCCCTTTGCAGTAAGGAGGACTACCGGGGTTTCTTTCAGAGCATCATCCGCCTTCAGCATTCTGCAGATGTCGATTCCGCTCACCTCGGGCATCATCCAGTCAAGGATAACGAGGTCAGGCCTCTCCCTCCGTATCACTGACAGGGCATCCCTGCTTTCCCGGAGGGCAATAACATGAATTCCCGCTCTCTTCAGCTTGTCCTCGATCATCATCAGGATGAAGGGCTCATCATCAATAACAACGACTTTACTCATCCATTCTCCTCAATATTTGTTGTCCTTCGATGGGGAAGGTCAACGCTCACAACAGTTCCCCTCCCAAGCCTGCTCTTCACGCTGAGCGCGCCGCCGTGAAGGGCTGCAATGTCCTTACAGAGGGAAAGACCGAGGCCCGTGCCTTTTGTCTTTAAGCCGTGTTTGCCCCTGAAAAATTTTCTGGTGAGCAAAGGAATATCTTCACCGGGGATTCCCCAGCCGGTGTCTGCAACTTCCATCTTCAGGGTTTGCCCTTCCGTCCGTATGTCCACAACGATCATGCAATTCCTGTCGGAATAATTTACGGAATTACCCACAAGATTAAGCAGGAGCTGCTTCAATTTCTCATGATCTCCCCTGAAATCCATCGCTTCTTCCGCCAGGCGGGTTTCCAGTTGAATATCCTTTTTTTCTATTATATCCGAAAACGTCTTTTTTATGTCATCAAGAATTTCACTAAAATCAACTTTGCCCTCGCGGAAAACCGCCTCCCCTGATTCGATGCGGGACATGTCAAGAAGGTCCGAGACCATTCCCGACAGTCTCTTTCCCTCGTTCAGTATAGTCTCTATGTACTCTCTTGCCCGGTCCCCGTCCACCTCTTTTTCTATGAACATCTCCGTCATCCCGATGATGGCTGAAAGGGGGGTCCTGAACTCATGGGAGACCGTGGTGACAAACTCCGTTTTCATCCTGTCGATCTCCTTCTCCTTTGTGATATCCCGGAAGACTTCCACCGCGCCGATCAACACGCCGTCCGCATTAATGAGAGGGGCGCAGCTTACCGAAAGAGAGAGCCTCTTGCCCGAGGGATCAATGTAATCCACCTCCCTGCTCGACGTCACCCCGCTGAGTGCGCCGGACAGGGGGCACCCCGTCCCGCACAGGCTCCGGTCGCCCCCCGTTTCCTTGTGCATAATCACCTCCGAACACTTCCTTCCGCTAAGGTCTGCCTGCGGAATCCCGAGGATCATCTCCGCCGCCCTGTTCACGGAGGTAATCACGCCGTCCGTATCCACCGTATACAGCCCGTCACTGATGCTTTCGAACACGATCCCCGCAAGACTTTTCTCCGCCAGCATTTTTTCATAGAATTCAGATCTCTCAATGGCAACGGCGAGGATGCTGGAGGTGATTTCGAGGAAGTGAATATCCTCTTCCCTGAATTCCCGGGGAGAATTAAAATAAAGGGAAAAGACGCCGAGAGTCTTCTCGCCGGTATGGATAGGCGCCGAGACCGCAGACTCGCTCATAGTGAGCAAAGAGATTCGAGGGCAAGCAGGGGGGAACCCCGGGAAAACAACCGGTCTCTTCTTTTCCATGGCATGCCATTCCAGGGAATCCGGCCCGAGCTGACTGTTGGGAAGACATAGGGAGTCTTCATGCTCACTCAGGCTAGATCGTAAGACGAGCCTGTTGTTTCCGTCTAATTCAAGGAGCACTGCAACGTCGGCCTTGAACGAATCAGCGATGAGACTGAGGGCGATATTGATGGCCCCCTTGATGTCCGCGGCGGATGCAAGCCTTGAAGAGAGGGAGAGAAGGCTGTCATGTTCCTGCCTTCTCCTGCTCCGCTGGTATTCGTAAAGGGCGTTGATCATGTCATAGAGCCGCGTATTCTCCAACGCTATGCCGGCCATGTCCCCCACTGAAGTAAGCATCCTCTTTTCCTCAGCCGAGAACACGCGGGGTCTGCAGCTCAACAGATAGAGCGAACCGAGGATTCCCTCTCTCCCCTTAAGGGGAACACAGCAGCAGCTCCTGATATCAGCCCCTGGTCCCCATGGCAGAGCCATTTCACCCTCTACTCCGATATTATCAATAGTGTGCAGGGTCCCTGTCTCCACAGCCCTGCTCGGGATATTCCCGCCCAGAGGAAGCCTTCTGCCGGTGAGGGAGCAGACAAGTTCCTTCCGGTCCTTGTCAACAAGGAATATACCTCCGTCATCCATATCCAGCATGGCGGTGAGTTTCTTCACTACGTTCAGGATGGTAGCCCCGGTGTCGAGGGAATGGCTCAAAATGGCCGCGATGCTGTTGATCGAGGTCAGCTCTCTGTTTTTCTGCAAAAGCGCCGCCTCATACCTTTTCATTTCAGTGACATCCCGAAGGAGTTCAATCACATTTACCACATCGCCATTCGTATCCTTTATGGGACACGCCAGTATCTCATGCACAAGCTGTTCTCCGTCAATACCCGCATGCTGATGTATCGCCCTGAAGGTCTTTCCAGTGGCAAAGACCTCTTTTACCGGACATTCTTCCCCGCTTAAAAAGCAGGGTCTGGACATCTTGTGGGAAATCATGTGACAGTATTCGCCGATCACGGAGGGAGCGCCTCCGGAGGACCCTCGTCTGCCTGCGGCAGTCTCCATCTGCATCTGCGCTTTTTCGAAGACTACCTTGTTCGCCCTGACCACCCGGTAATCGCTGCCGATAATAAGGATCTCATCCTCTATGCTGTCCATGATGATCTCAAGAAAATCCCTGGACTCCATGATCTCCTTGTTCTTTCTCTCCAGCTCCTCTGTCTTGCCCCTGAGGGAGACTGCCATCTCATTGAACACCTCTATGACCTCTCCCAGCTCGTCCCGGGACGATGGAGAAAGAGTTACGTCCAGTTTGCCGTCCCGTATGGACATGGCGCCCCTGTGCAGCTCCCTCACAGGCAGGAGGAGTCTTCTGGCTAGAAACATCGAGAGGATAAAGGCGAGGACAAATACGTAGAATGATATAGTGATGAAATCATTCATTATCCTCTCTCGAACTACAGGCAAGTTGCTCCCCTCCGGCGATACCCCGAGGTCTTTGTGTACGGTGATCACTATGGGCAGTATCGAAGCGAGGGCGAATACGAGAAGGGTCAAGAAAAGGCTGTATATGAGTCTGTTCCTAAACATGGAAGAACCTTAATCCGGCATACAGGATGAACAGCATCGCTAGCCATGACAGGAGAACAGCGATGAGAGGCCGGGGACCCTTTTCCGTTATGGAGTCAAAGTCAACAGAAAGACCTATAGCCGCAAGGGCTGACGAGAGGAAGAATTTGGACACGGGTTCGCATATCTGCTGAAGGAAGGCTGCCGGCGCCGCAAAGTTCGTCAGCAGCGCAAGGGCCACGAAGGCAACCATAAACCATGGAATATAGAATCTTCTCTCGCCCCTGCCCATGAAAAGCAACATGCCCACAGCGAGGAACAGGAGCATGGATATCCGCATGAGCTTTACCGCCAGGGCGAGACTGAGCGCATCCGCGCCTGCGGAACGGGCGGTAATTTTAACCTGACCGAGCATAGGGATGGTGGCGCCGGAGAAAAAGGCGAACTCCCTGGCCGTCAACCCAAAGTCGGCCCAGAGCGCCGGGTAAAAAACCACAGATAAAAGACCCATGACCATGATCGAAATGATGGAGATAGATGTATCCTCCCTCTTTGCGCCGATGAGGGGCGAGATGATAATAATGGCAGAGGCGCCGCAAATCGCAAAACCCGCCGAAAGAAGCGCGGCCAGTTTCTCCGGCAGTCCGAACAACCGTGAAATGAAGAACGTGATAGCGAAGGAAAGGACAAAGACTGCGATTACATAGAGCCATGTCTTATAGGCGACATTATTGCCGAAGGTCAGCTGTGTCCCATAAAGCGCAATGCCGACGGGGAGAAAAAACCTCAACATGATATCGATGCCCTTCTGGAGCTGCTCTCTATTTGCGAGCACGTTCGACAAGAGCATGCCGAAAATTATCGAGACCGTAAGGGGGTCAAAGGAAGGGTGAACCTTTGAAAGCAGGAAAGAGACTGTTGCGATCAAGAGAGAAAGCGCTGCCCCCATGAGAATCCCCTTCCCTTACAGCACGTTTATACTCACCTGCCGCGCAAAGCGGCAACAAAAAATTCTTCTATCCCCCTGATCTCGACCTCTCCCTGCGAGCCATCCACGAGGTTCTTCCATTTTACCCTGCCCGAAGAGAGCTCGTCATCCCCCAGGATCAGAACATAACGGGAAGAGAGCCTGTCAGCCTTGCGGAGCTGACTCCTCAGGGAAGAGCTATCGTATCCCGCCTCTACCCAGAGCCCCTTTGTCCGTAGCCTTTCAGCGATGAGAAAGCCCTTAATTGTAGCCTTTTCACCTATGGGGGCGATATATACATCGGGAAATGCCCCTGCGGCGACCTCGTTTTCCCTGAGAAGCGCGGTCAGCCTCTCCATTCCAATTGCAAATCCGATGCCAGTGGTGGGAGGACCGCCGAATTCCTCCACCAGCCTGTCATATCTGCCGCCGGCAGCCAACGCCTTTTGTGACCCGAGGCGCTCGCTGGTGACCTCAAAGGTCGTTCTCGTGTAATAATCAAGTCCCCTCACCATATCGGGGTTTATCACATAGGGGATATTAAGGAGGGTGATGGCGGAAAGAACCTCTTCAAAATGGCTTTTGCATTCAGCGCAGAGGAAATCAGTCACCCGGGGCGCTCCCCTCCGCGCCTCGATGCACCGCTCCACCTTGCAATCAAGTATCCGCAACGGGTTCTGTTCGAATCTCCTCTTGCAATCCGGGCAGAGGTCCTCAAGTCTGCCGGCGAAAAAATCCTGCAGCGCCTGTCTGTATGCCGGCCTGCACTTCTCACAGCCGATAGAATTGACCTCAAAGTTCACTCCCTTCAATCCCAGCCTTTCCAGGAGGACCTTGAGCATGGCGATGAGCTCTGCATCGAGAAAGGGAGAGGCCGCACCGAAGGCCTCAACGCCTATCTGGTGGAACTGCCTGAACCGTCCCTTCTGAGGTCTTTCATACCTGAACATCGGACCGGAATAAAAGAATTTCTGGGGAGAAGGCAGGGTGTGAAGGTGATGTTCCACATAAGCCCTCACCACTGAAGCGGTCCCTTCGGGCCTCAGGGTGATGCTCCTGCCCGCTTTGTCCGGAAAAGTGTACATCTCTTTCTCGACGATATCGGTTGTCTCGCCAATGCTTCTTGTAAAGAGGGCCGTGGATTCTATGATGGGCAGCCTGATCTCCTGAAATCCATAGCGGGAAAAGACCTCCTTCGCTGCCGTTTCAACCTTCTGCCACAGGGAACTATCGGCGGGAAGGATGTCCTGAAGGCCCTTGAGCGCGCTGAACCGGGGGGAGAAACTCACGTCGAGAAACCGCCTGCTTCTTCCCCTTCGCGTTCTTTGTCAAACTCCAGCATCCGCATATGGCTTTCGATAAGCCTCTTCAGCTCTTCCTTGAAATGCCTGCGGATCCCCTTGAGGTCAACGATATCCTCATGGATCTTCACCACTTTCTCCTGGGCCTCTTTCATCACCCCGTCAGCCCTGATCTCAGCCTCCCTGATAAGGAGCTCCGCCTCTTTCCGTGAATTGGTCTTGTATTCTTCAACCATCTGTTGCGCTGTCATGAGGGTCTCCCTCAGTGTCGTCTCCATGTCACGATACTCTTTTATCTGGTTTTCCGCCCGGTGGACCTGTTCCTTCAGAGTGGCGTTTTCCCTGAGGAGGTCCTCCATCTGCTCCCTCACTAACTCAAGGAATGCATACACCTCCTCCACATCAAATCCCCTGAACTTCATGGGGAACTGCTTCTGCTGAATATCAAGCGGCGTGATCCTCATAACAAGGCCCCTCCTTTTAATTTATAGCCGAACTCTATCAGAGAACCTATCAGAAACCTCTGAATGAATATAATAGCAAGAATCACCACCAAAGGAGAAATATCAATGGGGCCCAGCCTGAAACCGATGAGCCGACGTATGGGCCTGAAAACAGGCTCTGTGACGGAATAAAGCAATCGTACGATGGGGTTATAGGGGTCCGGGCTGACCCAGCTTATGAGCGCTGCGATGATCACGATCCACATATATGCGGAAAGAACGATATCGAGGATATTTGCAATAGCCAGTATTAAGTTGCCGAAGATGAACATCACTCCCTCCACGTTTTTAGAGTATCACCCTCCCCCTTATCCCCTCCCCTCAAGGGAGGGGAATCTCTTTATACATCCTCTCCCCTGGGGGGAGAGGACAGAGGAGAGGGGGATGTCTTCTTACTTATGCGCTTCTTCTTATGGCTTGCCCAACTCTTCAGCGCGCTTTCTTGCTGCCAGAAGCGCGCCGCTCACGATCCCCGTAAGATCCTTCTCCCCGAAGACCTTTATCCCGGCCGCTGTGGTTCCGCCGGGTGAAGTCACCATCTCCCTCAGCGTTTCAGGGGTCACGCCGGTTTCAAGGAGCCGTGCAGCGCCGATCAGGGTCTGTATCGCAAGTTCAAAGGCATTGTCCCTGTTCAATCCCATCTTCACTCCAGCCTCAACCATGGCCTCCACAAACAAGGCAACAAAGGCAGGCCCGCTTCCTGACAGGGCAGTCACCGCGTTCATATGTTTTTCCGGCAGGGTCAGCACTTTGCCCACGGACATGAACATCTCCCTCACCGTTGCGATGTCCCTGTCGGAAAAACACTCGCAGAGGGACATGACGGTCATGCCCTCCTGAACTATAGCCGGGGTATT
>CAMTVV010000161.1:0-7288 GCA_947085305.1 uncultured Nitrospiraceae bacterium | reverse complement strand
TGCGGCTTGCTACGACGCATATTCCTGAACTCTTTCTAAAGAGAATGTCATATTTGAAGAGAAACGCTCCGGCCTCCTCTCACGTTGTGGTACAGAAGTTGCTTCTTCTCATCATGTCAGGAAATCCTTTCGAACCACGTCAACGGGGAGGGTCGGATATGGTGGAAGCAAAGGTCAAGTATCTCGATGGACTCCAGTTTGTGGGACAGGCCTCGTCGGGACACGCAATCGTCATGGATGGCGACTCAATCAACGGAGGGGGCAATACAGGACTGAGACCGACAGAACTTCTTCTCATCGGGCTCGGCAGTTGCTCCGGCATGGGTATCGTATCGATACTTAAAAAGAAAAAGCAGGATGTCAGGGGTTTTGAAGTTATTGTAAGAGGAGAAAAGGAAGAGAGTTATCCCCAGAAGTTTACCGACATAACCATGGAATTTATCGTGAGGGGTCGCAACCTCTCTGAAGAAGCGGTGAAGAGGGCTGTTGAGCTCTCGATGGAAAAGTACTGTGCGGTCAAGGCAACCCTTGAAGGCTCTCCTGTGATGAACTTCAGTTTCACGATACTCGAAGAAGAAAATGGCCCGGATGATTTAAGCGGCCAGATCATTAGAGAAATCGAAGGAGGAGGACTATGAAAATATGAAAAAAAACGTGCCTTCCCTCACCACCACGGTAAACGGCAGCACCATAAAGGTGGATAAGGTGGTAAAGACCATCTGTCCGAGAAACTGTTTTGATACCTGCGGTGTCGTTGCCTTTGTGAAAGACGGCAGGATGCTCAAGGTTGAGGGCGATCCCGATCACCCGATCACCAGAGGCCATCTTTGTGTCAAGGCGAACACTTATGTCCAGAGAACTTACCATAAAGACCGCATAAAATATCCCCTTTTGAGAGTCGGCAAAAGAGGAAGTGCTGAATTCAAGCGGGCGAGCTGGGATGATGCCTTTGACTTTCTTATTGATAAACTTAATTATTGTAAAAAGAAATGGGGGGGAGAATCCCTCGTGGAATACCTCTACAGCGGGAACAGGGAGTTTCTTGCAAAGGCGATTTCAGGACGTTTCCTAAACCTCTACGGGTCTTCGAAGCTCGTCGGCAGCTTCTGCATTCTCAGCGGTCTCGCGGGCGCCACATTTACAACAGGAACCCAGCATTGCCAAAGCATAGAGATATGGTCCAAGAAGGCAGAGGTGATAATGATAGTAGGGCATAATTCTTCCTTTACTAATGTCCATTCTCTTCCCTTTCTCTGGGATGCATTGGAAAGGGGAGCTTATCTTATCGTTGTTGATTCGTATCTCACTCCCATCGCAACGAAAGCAGACCTCTTCTTGCAGCCGAGACCCGGGACTGATGGAGCCATGGTACTTGCAATGATCAACCATATCGTGAAGAAAGGCCTCCACGACAGGGAATTCATCGCAAATTATACATACGGCTTTGATGAATTGATGAAGGAGGTTTCAAAATGGACGCTAGAAAAAGCTGCCAAAGTCACCGGGGTCGAGCCAGAAAAAATTGCCAAGGCGGCGGAGATTTACGCAACGTACCACTCTCATATGGAGACCGGATGGGGACATCAGCGTTATACAAACGGGCATCAGACGCAGAGAGCTTATTCCTGTCTTGCAGCAATATGCGGTCATATCGGCAAAGAGGGAGCGAGCTGCAATTACTTTGAACTCCTTGCATACAAGGGTCTGCTCAATTTTGACCGGGTGATGTATCCCAGGGGTGCCCCACACAAGACATTGAAGAGGAGGCTTATCAATATAAGCACCTTCGGCCCTGCCCTGAGGGAAGCGAAGGACCCTCCGCTCAAGGCGGTCATCTCCTGGAGAGGGGGACTCATCAGCCAGCATCCGAATGTCCACCGGATGACGGAAGTCCTCAAGAAACTCGAGCTCTTCGTAAGCATGGAAATCTTCATGACTGATGACACGGACTGGGCGGACCTGGTCCTTCCCGCGAGCGATACGTTTGAGCAGTGGGGAGTTCATCCCTCATACTGGCATCCCTATCTCCAGATACAGATGCCTGTGATAAAACCTCTCTATGAGTCGAAGCCAGATATCGACTTCTGGTGTGAACTGGGGCGGAGAATGGGATACGAAAAGTTCTTCCCCGAGGAGTACACGGGGCTTGACTGGATCAGGGAGTTCCTCGCCGACGATATCAGCCATAGCACGATAAAGAATGCCCTTGCTTCTAACGATCCCATAAGGGTCCCGGAAAAGTATGCTCCCCGCATCCCCTGGAGCGATAGGGTATTCGATACCCCAACCGGAAAGGTGGAGCTCTATTCAACAGGAATGGTCGAAAAGGGGAAAAAATATGCCGGGGACTGGCATCCTGTGCCTCATTTTGAGGAGACTGCAGAGAGTCCCGTCAGCCGTCCGGACCTCTACAAAAAATATCCTCTCATGCTCATCTCGCAGCATGCACCCTACAGGACCCACAGCCAGTGGTTCAACATAGAAGAGATACAGGAGATAGAAGGTCCCCCCAGCATCTTCATCAACGAAAAGGATGCGGCGGACCGCGGAATAGAGAACGGTGACAGAGTGAAGGTTTTCAATGACAGGGGAGAGATATCGGTGATCGCAAAGATCACGAACAGGATAAAGGCGGGCGTATGTGAGGTGAACAGCGGTATATGGGTAAAGAGCAACGGGAGCGCCAATGTCCTTCTTGAACAGCTGATAGGAGGGCCAAGAGACGTGGGGGCCGGTATTATGGAGGAATATGACTTTGAGCGGGACGGGCATACCATTGCCTATTTCAACTGTCTTGTGCAGATAAAGAAGGAGGGGGCATATGCATAACCACCATAAGGCGATATTTGTCGACACATTCCGGTGTGTGGGCTGTCATGCATGTGAAACCGCATGCAAGGCCGAAAACGGCATTCCTCCAGGCCCTAAGTGGATACAGGTCATGGAGGTCGAAAGCAAGGTAGCGGGTGAATGGACGATTCACTGGAAACCCATGGCATGCATGCATTGCGGTTCCCCTGCATGCCTTAAGGTCTGCCCCACAAAGGCCATATCAAAAAGAGAAGAGGACGGCATTGTGCTGGTGAACAAGGATTTATGCATCGGGTGCGTTGAATGTTTCAGAGCATGCCCCTTCGGTGCGCCTCAGATTGGTGAAGACCTTAGGATGCAGAAATGCACCCTTTGTATTCACAGGACATCAAAGGGTGGAATACCTGCATGTGTTCAGAACTGTCCCTCGGAGGCGATGTATTACGGGAGTCTCCATGAGTTGTCGAAGCTGATAAGGAAGAAATACACTGTTCGGTCGATAGGGAGGATCGCATCGGTTGTGAATCCAACACTCAGACCAAACTTTGTCTGACCGAGAAAGGAGGTGGAATGCGGGGCGCTTGGCAGTTAGAGAGGAAGACGTTAACAATCAAGAACAAGGAAAGAGGAGGTAGCAAATGCCAAATACTACAGCAATGTGTAATGGTGTGGACGTTGAGGTATTCAACGCCACAGTGAATGCAGTCAAGGAAGATCCCAAGAAAGGGGCTACAGTATGGACCGCAAAAACAAAATGGAAAGGTGGATTGAAGTCAGAGGCAAAGCTGAGGAACTTTACCCTGAACTTTGATGAGCCCGAGGCTGTCGCAGGAAACGACACTTCGGTAAGCCCCCACGAAACCGTACTCGCCTGTTATGGGGCCTGTCTTACGGTGGGGATTTCCCTGAATGCCGCATTAAAGGGCATAAAGCTAAAGAGCATCGAGATCGATCTCGAAGGACATATTGATCTGCCCGGCTTTCTCGGACTCGCAGGCATTGAAGGCCTGAAGGACCTTCCTGGGTACCACACGGTAAAGGCCAAAGTACACATAAAAAGTGATGCAAGCAGGGAAGAGATCAAGAAGATTTTCGACCGTGTCGTGAAGTATTCACCTGTGGGATTGACTCTCTCGAGGCCGGTGGACGTGAAGACGGAATTGGTATACAACGCTTAACATGACAAGGGGATTCCATGAACAGTACTTGGCGCATTTGGGCCGTCTTTGGAAAGAGAATGAGCTGTCGGGGAAAGATAACGAGGCGCTCGAGCCGGCCCAAATCCCAAGTCACTATGTGAGAATCTCTCAACGGAGGTCTAAAAAAAATGAGTAAAATAAGCAGGCGAGATTTTGTAAAAGGTTCAATGGTGGCTGCCGGCGCAGTAGTTCTCGGAGGATCAGTGGTCGGTCCTTTTGTGAAGAAAGCCTTTTCAGCCAAGGAAGAGATCAAGATCGGGTATCTGAAGGCCACGCATCATGCCCAGCTGTTTAACGCCCTTGAGCAGGGTTTCTACAAGCAGGAAGGCCTCGAGGTGAAACCGGTGTTGTTCTCAGGATCGGGGGAAATCGGCTCGGCACTGGTAACCAATGCCATCCAGGTCGGCTATCTCGGTTCGAGCCCCTCTATCGGCATGATGACGAGGGGTGTGCCGGCGAGTATCGTCTCCGGCTCGGCGATGGAATCTTCTGCCATAGTCGTTCCGATGCATCGCCCTTCCGACATCAAGGCGGTGAAGGATCTGCGGGGCAAGAAGATCGGAACCATCAGGGCCGCGACTGCCGATATCGTCGTCAGGTACAAGATGCTCGAGGCAGGCATAGATCCCTTCAAGGATGCGACGGTGAGGAACTTCACTCATATCCAGGACATCCTTACAGGGCTCGAAAAGGGCGACCTGGATTGCGCTATCCTATGGGAGCCATGGGGATCGCATGCAGAGGCGACAAATTACGCGAGGCCGGCTTTCTTCTCGAAGGATATCTGGCCGAAGCATGTATGCTGCCGCCTGGCGTACAACAATGACTGGACAGACAAGAACAAGGATGCCGCAGTGAAGGTCATGAAGTGCCATATAAGGGGCTACATGCATATCGCAAAGAACTTCGATGACAACGTAAAGGCAAATGCGAAGTGGTGCGGTATCGATGAAAAAACGATCGCTACGGTCTTCAGAGAGAAACGCCAGAGGCTCCAACTCGGCCTCGATATTGAAGGGTCGAAGAAATTTGCTGAGGCGGCAAAGGCCCTGGGCATAATAGAGACAACCGAGTTCCAGAAAAATGGCCTGGATGACACATTCCAGAAATTAGCGCTTAAAGAGATGGGCCTTTCATCCCTGCCGGAGTTAGGACTATAGGAAGCATCGAGAAAGGATCCCTCAATCAAAGGGATCCTTTCTCGATGGTCATTATTAAGGCAGTATATACTTTATACTTTATAAATGGGAGGCATCGATGCACGGAAGTTACTTCCCGGAAATTGTTAGCGAGGATATAATTGGTTCACTTCCATTCCTCCTCCTCCTCCTCTTCCTATGCTTAACCCTTGAAATATTGCGATGGTTTTTTCCAAGACTGATATCAACTTCTTTTCTGAAGGGCTTCATTGTCGCAAGCGGTATCCTCACTGTCTGGGAAACTCTGTCGCTGCTCAATCTCCTGAGTCCGGTGCTGTTACCGCCACCTACAAAGGTATTTTCAAATATTGTATATCTCTGGTCAATAGGGTTTATGCAGCCCCAGATAATTTCAACGCTTTTCAGGCTTTTATACGCATTTATTCTGGCTCTCGTCAGCGCAGTTACCCTCGGCATTTTAGTGAGCTATTTTGGGAAGCGCTTTTCGTCCATTGAGTCTCTGATCAATGCGGGCCGTATGATTCCGGCGCCCGCATGGCTCTCCCTTGCGATATTGTGGTTCGGCATCGGTCATGCCTCTGCTATATTCATCATCTGGCTCGGGTGCTTTTTCCCCATCTTCCTGAATACGGTGAACGGGGTGAACAAAGCCGAACCGGTTCAGGTAGAAACGGTTTTGACCTATGGCGGAGATAAATTCGACGTGCTCACCTATGTGATCCTGCCGGTATCCTATCATCACATCCTTACGGGTGCCCGGATCGGGCTCGGAATAGGGTGGATAACCGTGGTTACTGCTGAGCTGGCATCTGTGGATATCGGTGCCGGTCTCGGGTGGATGATCCAGGACTCGAGAATCCTTTTCGATACCACCACGGTTTTGAGCGGCATAATCGTGTTGGGGCTGTTTGGGATGATGACCGATGTCCTGCTGAAAAAGTTCGACGGGCTTGTTCAGGGGTGGTCATAAAATTTATGGCAACCATTGGATATTTGTGGGAGGTGTGAGATACACCCTTTAGTTGTCATTGCCATTATTTCAGGGGTCATTCTCACGACAACCCTGCTCAGGTACTATTCGGAAACGGTAATCTCTGAGAAATTCTACAACAGCCTTATGGCGTGGTCACTATTCATACTTCTCTGGGAGGGTACCATTTATCTCGAAATTATTAAGAGTATGCTCCTTGCGCCTCCATCAGTCATCCTTACAAAGGCGTTCTATTTCCTGGAGAGGGGTTATTTGCAGATAAATATCGTTTCAACCCTTAGGCGCTTTGTCGCCGGTTTTTTCATCGCATTAGTCCTTGCCGTTCCCCTCGGCATCACCCTTGGCCTTTTCAGAAAGGCGTATGAATGGATAGCTCCTCTTCTGGATTTTATCAGGATGATCCCTCCCCCTGCGATCCTGCCTTTTGCGATCATTCTCCTCGGGATCGGGGAGAGTCCTGCTGTCTTTGTGATAGCCCTCGGATGTTTTTTCCCCATCCTGTTAAACACGGTGCAGGGAGTAAGAGAGGCAGAAAAACTTCACGTTGAGGTGGTACAGACCCTGGGCGGAGACAGGATGGACGTTTTGAAGCAGGTGATTATCCCTTCTGCCTTGCCCACGATTCTGACCGGAATAAGAATCGGTTTCGGCATCGGCTGGCTTGTGCTGGTGAGCGCAGAGATTGTGGCTGCCGACAGCGGACTTGGTTTTATGATCGAGGGAGCGAGGAGCAGGCTCGAAACGCCTACGGTATTTGTGGGAATGATGACCGTGTGCGCACTGGGGCTTGCTATGGATATATTTCTGAAAAAGATCGAAGGGTTTTTCATTCTGAGAAGAGGAGGTGGTTTTCTGCAGTTAGAGTCGGGCATCACAAAGATAGATAAAAAAACAATCTGTAAACAAGGGGAGGTAATTTAAATGGAGTTCAGGAAAAAGGTATTTGCACTGACCGTGGTTATGGCCATGGGGTTCCTGCTGCTGGTGCCGTTCGTTGCGACCTATGGCGCAGAACAGGTTTACGACCAGAAGGGAGGGCCTGTTGATACATGGAACAGGCCAATAGAGAAGGCCTTCAAGGTGGGAGAGGTCTACGACCCTGTGCGCTTCATGATCGGCGTGGCAAT
>CAMTVV010000160.1:0-6508 GCA_947085305.1 uncultured Nitrospiraceae bacterium | reverse complement strand
TGAAGGCAGGTCTGTCCCCACTGAAGAGATAATGAAGAAGGTGAAAAAGATACGGGATTCCGGCTCAACCCATCCATCCTTCATGGCCATGGTGAGGCCGGAGTTTGTGAGTGCATACAAGGACGCAGCAGACGTCATCCTCATGGACCAGTACCCGATTCCCCATAACCCCATCATATGGCTCAGCAGGAGCATGGACGAGGCAAGACATGCAGGGGCGGGAGAGGTCTGGGCCGTGATCCAGATATTCGGGGGCCAGGGATGGAAGGGCAGGGGATGGGACAGGGCCCCGTCCTATGACGAGATGAAGGCATTGAGTTATCTCGCCATCGTCCACGGCGCCAGGGGCCTTTTCTTCTATACGGTGAAGGACGGAAACTATGACCTCAGGCTTGACGCAGCTCACCTGGAAGAGGTGAAGCGTCTCATGCGGGAGCTTGGCGCCCTCAGTCCCTATTTCCTTGGTGAGGCTTCAGGCACGCCCGGCTTCTTTTCAGACTCTCTTTATGCCTTTGCGCCGGACGGGACAAAACCGGTCCATGCAAAGATGGTCAACCTCGGGAAACAGAAGATCGTCATCGCGGTGAATGTGCTTGACAAAGAGGTGAAGGGCAGGCTGGTGGGGCTCGGGAGCAACATTCCCTATTTTGATGAATATTTCTCCGGCAGGAGATATGTGGTGCAGGACGGCAATATCATTGACGACTTCAGACCCTATGAGGTGAAGCTCTACATTGCGGGCAGGGAATTCAGAAGAGTGAATATCCGCGACGGCAGAACCAATGAAGTAAAGGGAAGTTTTTATGCAGAGGTTGCAGATTCTCTCTTCGAAAAGACCCTGGGCCTGATGTTCAGGGTTCTCCCTTCTGAGGAGAGGGCGCTCCTTTTTACGAATGGGAAGAGCGAAGATATCAGTATCCATGCCCTGAATATGAAGATCCCTTTTGACATCATCTTTATTGATAGCGGACACAAAATTTCGGCTGTTTACAGAGATGTGATGCCCTGCACCGAGGCAAAGTTCTGCAGGCGCTATGCCTCACCGGTTCCCTCTAAGATGGTTCTTGAGGTGAAGGCAGGGGTCACTGACAAGCTTCATATTGGGAAAGGGGACAGGCTTGAATTTCATTGACATACACTGCCATATTCTTCCCGGCATGGACGACGGTCCTGCCACCCTGGAGGAGTCTTTGAAGATGCTGGAGGTGGCAAAGAATGACGGTATATCCCGTATCTTTGCCGCTCCCCATATTCTGGACGGGTTCTATTCCAACAGGGGCGCAGAGATCATTGTCTCGGTCGAAAATCTGAGGAAACACCTGCCCGCGGGCCTGGAACTCTTCTATGGCGCGGATGTGAGGGTTATTCCTGACCTTTTAAAACGGATCGAATCCGGAGAGGTCCTTACCCTCAACGGCTCCGGGTTCATGCTCATGGAGCTGCCCGAATATATTGTCCCCCCGCATCTTGATTCCCTCATCTTCAATCTGCGGCATAAGGGGATCACCCCCATAATCACCCATCCCGAGCGGCATCTCCGTTTGATGCGTGACCATAATGAACTGAGCGGGCTGAGGGACAGCGGCGCCATGTGCCAGATAACAGCTATGAGCATAACCGGGGATTTCGGGAGGGAGGTCATGAGGGCGGGCTTTTCCATGATCGAAAAAGGGTTGGCCGACATCGTCGCCTCTGACGCCCACAATGCCGGCAGGAGACCGCCCATACTCTCAAAGGCATATAAAGAGGTGAAGAAACATTTTGGAGAAAATGTAGCGGAGATGTTGTTTTTCAAGAATCCTGGGAAGATTCTTGAAAAACAGGGTTCGAGGGGTCAAGGGTCCTAGTGGTCGAGTGAATACAACACCGCAGGGTCAAGGAGGAACCGGGTAAAATGTTGACGAACTACAAAGAACTGCATGTCTGGCAGAAGGCTTAGAAGGTATGTCTGGAAATATACAGAATATCGAAGAGGTTGAAAGGATGCTTAAGGCACTTATTAAGTCTCTGGAAAAGAGGCGCTTAAACACTTGAACCCTTGGACCCAGGACCTCTTGGACCCTTCATAATGGATTGGTACGTCATTTATACAAAACCGAAATGCGAGGATTCCACGGCCCGGCTCCTCAACAACGCCGGCATAGAGACCTTCAGCCCGAAGATACGGGCGCTGAAGCGGGTGAGAGGGAAATACGCTGATGTCGTAGAGCAGCTTTTCCCTTCCTACATCTTTGCCTGTTTCGACAGGGAAAAACACTGCCATATGATCAAGTACACCCGGGGAGTGAAATACATCGTCGGCAAGGAAACCCCGCTGGCGGTCCCCTCTGAGATCATCCGGGCCATACAGGAGAGGATGCAGGGCGGGGTCGTGGTCCCTGTCCCCGAGGACATGAAAGAGGGAGACAGGGTTATGATAAAGGAAGGTCCCTTCAAGGACTTCTACGGCGTCTTCCAGAGGGACATGCCCGGGAAAGCAAGGGCCATGATCCTCCTCGAGTCCCTCCATTGCACCCTCCAGCTCGAGAGCAGATCCATAAAAAAAGCGTAATCCGTAAATGCAGAATTTGCAGCTCGAATGCAAGAATTGCAGGAATGTTCTTGATAGAAAAGCTCGCAACATGCTGATTCATAAGTCTTTTCATATTGGCACGGGACATGCTTTATATATTTGCAGAAAAACAGGTTTCATGAAAGGAGGTGAAGACAATGAAGAAGTTGATGATCACGGGATTGGTAATGGGAATGTTAGTGGCCGGCATAAGCGGTGTTTATGCTTTTGGTCCTGGCGGAGGTTGCGACAATCTTGCAACAGGCAATTGCATGAACTATACTAATCTTACGCCTGAGCAGAAGGCAAAGATGGACCAGTTCCAGAAGGAGACGCTTCCGCTGAAACAGCAGATGATGGCAAAGCGCTCCGAGCTGATGTCCCTCAGGTTACAGTCAACCCCTGACTGGACCGCCATCGAAAAGAAGCAGAAGGAGATGGTTGAGCTCAGGACACAGATGCAGAAAAGGGCTTTTGATGCCGGAGTGTTCGGTCTGGGCGGCGGATGCGGACAACGCGGCGCCGGAAAGGGAATGATGAAGTGTGCGGGATGATGTAGTCCTGCTTTAAACAAAGGAGGAGGAAGGGCATGGGGAAAAAACAGATTGTATCGGCAGGAACCATGCTCCTCCTCCTTTTTGTTTTTTCGCTCTCTCATGCAGCAATGGAGCCGGGCGAAGGGTATGATGAAAACACCGAGGTTACTGTCAAAGGCGCGGTCACGGAGATTCTCAAAGGCAAGCGCGGACCTGTCAGGATCAGGATAATCCATCAGGGAAAGACATACTACGTGGTGACAGCGCCTCCATGGTACCTGAGAAGGGAAGGGATCGCTTTTCAGCAGGGTTCCGGGCTGGAAATCACCGGCTCAAAGTATTTCGGTAAAGACGGGAACATCTATGTGATTGCGAGAAAAATGCGGGAAGAAAAGACGGGAAAGGTGATCTTCTTCAGGGATGCCATGTGCATACCGATGTGGCATGGCATGAGGAACCGTTGAAGAATGCAGAGATAAAGCCCGGCTCTTTTCTTGGGGAGATGCTTCTGGAACGGCAGAGCGTGAGCTTTTAAGAGCAAAAGAACAAGGCCGAGGTTAAGGGCAAGGTTGAGAATCCTGTCAGTCTTAGCCTTGACCTCAATCCTTAACCTGATTTGTAATATCCCGCCCTCTATTGCACTTTCGGCGTCTTATGGTATTTAATATCTTATGCCTGAGTTGACCCCGTTGATGAAGCAGTATTCCAGCATCAAAGAGAAGCATGCAGATGCAATCCTCATGTTCCGTCTCGGCGACTTTTATGAGATGTTCGGCGAAGATGCCAGGGTCGCATCAAAGCTTCTCCAGATAGCCCTCACCACCAGGGACAAGGCAAAGGAAACCTCTATGCCCATGTGCGGGATCCCGTATTTTGCCGCTGATTCATACATAGCAAAACTCATCAAAGCGGGTCATAAGGTCGCCGTGTGCGAACAGATGGAGGATGCAAAAGACGCCAAGGGCATTGTCCAGAGGGATGTGGTGCGGGTGATTACTCCCGGGACGTACACGCCGGAAAATCCCAAGGAGAATAATTACCTCTTCAGTTTCTTTCCGGATGGGAAAAAATACGGGATCGCCCTTGCCGACATCTCCACAGGCGAGTTCATGGTCTATGAAACAGAGCAGCCTGTAGAAGACGAACTGAGCAGGTTTGAGCCGACGGAACTCCTCTTTCCCGAAAGCCTTAAGGATAACCTCCATTATTCCGAGATACTGAAGGGTTTTTACGCCACTACTGCCGAGGACTGGACCTTTCACTACTCTGAGGCCTACAGGGTTCTCCTGAATCACTTCGGGGTGTCCTCCCTAGAGGGGTATGGATGTGAGGGAATGACAGCCGCCATATCGGCAGCGGGAGCGCTCCTCGCATATATCGAGCACACGCAGAAAGAGACGATTCAGTTCAAGAAGATCACCCCTCTCATCCAGAGCGCGTATATGTTTCTCGACGCCTCCACACAGCGGAACCTCGAGCTTGTCCGCAATCTGAAAGGGGGAACGGACGGAACCCTTCTCTCGGTGCTCGATGAGACCCTCACCCCTATGGGCGGACGGCGCCTCAGGAGCGCCCTGCTCAGGCCGCTCATCGCTGCGGGAGAGATCCGGAAACGCCTTGATGCGGTTGAGTCCCTTGCGGAGGATTTCGAACTGCTCGAGACACTGCGCAGCAATCTCCGGAGGGTTCAGGACCTGGAAAGGCTCGCTTCAAGAGTGACCGGAGGATCAGCCACTCCCAGGGATCTCATCGCCATAAAAAATTCCCTTGCAGCCCTTCCCGTTATTAAGAAAGCGGCAATGTCATCGCCGGAGGATTATCTCAGGGCATTGGGTGAAGATATTCCCGACCTGAGCGCGGTCAGGGAGCTGATAGACTCATCGGTCATGGATAATCCTCCCCTCAGTGTCAGGGAAGGCGGCATTCTCAAGAGCGGATACAACAGGGAGGTGGATGAGCTCAGAAAGATCTCGGTGAGCGGCAAGGATTTTATTGCCGACCTTGAGGCAAGGGAGAAGAAGAGGACCGGGATCTCTTCCCTCAAGGTGGGGTATAACAGGATATTCGGCTACTACATCGAGGTGACCAGGACAAACCTCGAGCTCGTGCCTGACTACTATATAAGGAAACAGACCCTTGTGAACGGGGAAAGGTTTATCACCCCGGAGCTCAAGGAATATGAAGCAAAGGTCATAGGGTCAGAGGAACAGCTCAAAAATCTCGAATACAGCTTGTTCCAGGAGCTCCTTGAGAAGATACGGTCAGAGAGCGGCCGTCTCATTTCCTCCGGCCATGTCATCGCCCTCCTGGATTTTTTAGCGTCCCTTGCAGTGGCAGCGAGGAGGCACAATTACGCCAAGCCTGTAATTGATGACAGCAGCGCTGTCATCGAGATAATTGAAGGCAGGCATCCGGTGCTCGAACGGTTTCTTTCCGAGCCGTTCATCCCCAACAACGCCTACATCGACAATGAAAGTGACAGGCTTCTGATTATTACAGGGCCGAACATGGCGGGCAAGTCCACTTTTATGAGACAGACTGCCCTGATCGTCCTTATGGCCCAGATCGGCAGCTTTGTGCCTGCGACAGAGGCGAGGATCGGCGTGGTCGACAGGATTTTCACAAGGATCGGGGCCTCGGACTTCATCACCAGGGGACAGAGCACCTTCATGGTCGAGATGATCGAGACGGCGAACATCCTGAACAACGCCTCGGAACGCAGTCTCATTATCCTGGACGAGATCGGCAGGGGAACGAGCACCTTTGACGGCATCAGCATTGCCTGGGCAGTTGCCGAGCACATCGCAAAGGCGATAAAAACGAGGACGCTTTTTGCCACCCATTACAATGAGCTCACTGAACTGAGTCTCACCCTCGACGGGGTAAAGAACTATAATGTTTCGGTCAAGGAATGGGGGGACGAGATCATCTTTCTGAGGAAGATTTCCCCCGGACCTGCCGACAGAAGCTACGGGATCCAGGTTGCGCGGCTTGCGGGCCTTCCCGACGAGGTGCTCGGGAGGGCAAAGGAAGTCCTCATGAGCTTTGAGGATGAACTGGCCAATTCGGGGAAGACACGGTCCATGCTCAGGAATTTTTCGAACCGGGGGCAGATGGATCTTTTCCTGCAGGGATTGGATCCGCTGCTGCTGGAACTGATTCACCTGGATCTGTCAAAGACGACGTCCAGGACAGCGCTGGCAAAACTCAGGGAGCTCAAGAACAAGGCTGAATTACAGGTCCTGTCAAATCGCAAGCAGTGATCTCTTTTTTCATGCGTCATGCGTTTTCTCTCAAGAGGGGAATGATTTGCTCTTTCGGGAAGATGTGATACAATTTCACTTAGGCGGAGATAGTGATTGACAAAGGGGAAAAAACTATGATAGAAAATCTGACACATCAGGCAATGTCAAAAGGGTTA
>CAMTVV010000159.1:0-8128 GCA_947085305.1 uncultured Nitrospiraceae bacterium | reverse complement strand
TGAGGAGTATGAGGGCGTATAAGATCGCTCTTTCGCACAGCGAGACAGTGAAGATAATCGTCGAGGGTGACGGCAGAACAGAGCCCGCACACTTTGACCCTGAAATACTCGCAGTATTCAAAAAAGTCGAAAGGGGATTCCATGCCGTATACGAAGAACATAAGGATTGAGGCCGGGAATTTTTTCAGAGGAACTGAGAGGTATCTGAGATCACAACCATAGGCGTACTCCTTCTTAATCTCGGCGGGCCTGATTCCCTTCGGGCGGTAAGACCGTTTCTCTATAACCTCTTCTCTGACAGGAAGATCATCAAGCTGGGTCCCGGGTTCCTCCAGAAGCCTATAGCGTGGCTTATCTCGACTCTTCGCTCGGGAAAGACGGAAGCGATGTATCGCCTCATAGGAGGAAAATCTCCGATACTGGACATCACGAAAGCCCAGGCAAAGGCGCTGGAAGAAGCGTTGAATAAGGTGTCAGGTGTCAGGTGTCAGGTGTCAGAAGAAACAATGGACGAAAACTCGTCACTCGTCACTTGTCACTCGTCACTGCCTTTTAAGGTTTACGTCGGCATGCGTTACTGGCGCCCCTTCATCGAGGATGCGGTGAGACAGATGCATGATGAGGGGATAAGATCAGTGCTGGCAATAAGCCTTTATCCGCATTATTCTATCGCCACATCAGGTTCTGCGATATCGAAGTTCAAAGAAGTTATCAATAAGTATCCGATGGATATCAGTTATATAGAGTCATGGTTTAATCATCCTCTTTACATCGAGGCGCTTGTGGATGTGATAAAAAGAGGTATCGAGTCTTTTCACTCGTCACTCGTCACTCGTCACTCGTCACCTGAGGACATCCATGTCCTCTTCAGCGCCCATAGTCTGCCTATGAGCATCGTGGAAGCGGGGGACCCCTATGTCTCTCACATACAGGCGACCATTGACGAAGTCGTGGGGAAAACAGGTATTAAATGGCATCTCTCTTATCAGAGCAAAAGCGGCCCGGTAAAATGGCTTGAGCCCTCCACCGAGGAGAAGATAAAGGAGCTCGCCGCAGATGGAGTGAAGAACCTTCTGGTGGCGCCCATAAGCTTTGTCTCGGACCATATAGAAACCCTCTATGAAATTGATATATTATATAAGCGGCTGGCTGAAACAGTCGGCATGAAACTCATCAGGGCAGAGTCCCTGAATGTGAATCCTTTATTTATCAGTGCCTTAAAAGAGATGGCGCTGAAAAAAACCAGGGAGATGGGATGGACAGGATAATCATAGTGGGCGGGGGGATATCTGGACTCTCCCTAGCGTATCTTTTGCAGAAACAGGACCCATCTCCGGAGTTCGTCGTGCTTGAGGCAGGGGAGCGGCTGGGGGGCAAGATATGGACCGACAGGGCGGACGGTTTTCTGTGTGAAGGAGGGGTTAACGGTTTTCTGAACAACAAGCCCAGGACCCTCGAACTTGCAGCTTCCCTGTCATTAAGCCCTATCAAGAGCAATGATGCGGCAAGGAAACGGTTTATCTTTTCCGGCGGGAAACTGCATCCCCTTCCGGAATCGCCTCTATCCTTTTTCAAGTCCGATCTGTTGAGTGTTCGGGGCCGTCTCAGGATAGTGTACGAGCTGTTTGAGACCAGAGGCGCGAAGGCAGACGAGAGCCTTGCCGGGTTCGGAAGAAGGAGGCTTGGAAGAGAGGCCTTTGAGAAATTGATTGACCCCATGGCCTCAGGGATCTTTGCCGGAGATCCTGAGGCGCTGAGTCTGAAAAGTTGTTTCCCCCGCATACATCAGCTCGAGATGGAATACGGCAGCCTCATCAGGGCGTTAATCAGCCTCCGGATAAAGGCAAGAAAAGAGGGGAGGACCGGTCCGGGGGCCGGTCCCGGAGGGGTTTTAACTTCCTTCTATGACGGGATGGAAACCTTTATCCTCGCCCTGAGAGATTCGCTGGGTGAGAGGGTCAGGCCCGGCAGCAAAGTTACGTCTCTGGTCAAGAACGGCGGTCGCTATACAGTATATCTTCAGGACGGGTCGAGCATGGAATCGGATTGCGTGGTGATGGCGCCGCCTGCGTATGCGTCATCCGAAATACTCAGGGATTTGGATCAGGCTCTTTCACGCACCCTTTCCGAGATTCCCTATCCCCCGGTTTCTGTAGTCTGCGTGGGCTACAAAAAGGAGAAGCTCGGGCGCAGCCTTGACGGTTTCGGTTTCCTCGTGCCCTTCAGGGAAGGCAGGAGGATCCTCGGAACGTTGTGGGACTCCAGCATTTTTCCGAACAGGGCGCCCGAAGGATACGTTCTCCTGAGGACAATGCTCGGAGGCGCGCGGGCATCTAAGACAGCAATGCAGGATGAAAATGGGCTCATAGATACTGTCACGGCTGAACTGGGAGAGATCATGGGGATAAGGGCGCAACCTGATTTCGCAAGGGTCTATGTTCATGAGAAGGCGATCCCTCAATACACCTTAGGGCATCAGGGGAGACTTGAGACCCTTGAGAGGCTGCTGGCGCGTCACAGGGGACTCTATCTTGCGGGCAACTCATACCGGGGGATCAGCGTGAATGACTGTGTAGAGAATGCATACAGGCTTGCAGGGGAATTGTCGGCAGGAACAAAAAACAAGGCCGCCTGAGGGGTTTACCCTCGGGCAGGAAAGGAGGATGCATTGAACGACGAGGAGATCAAGGAGCTGCTCAGGAAGGAAAACGAGGAATTTAAAAAACTGAATGAAGAACACAAGAGTCTCAAGTCTCTCCTTGCAGAGATGGACAGGAAGGTGTATCTTTCGGCGGATGAAGAGATGGAGCGGAAAAAGCTTCAGAAACTGAAATTGAGCAAAAAAGACAGGATGGCGGAGCTTATCAGGGATTACAGGAAAAGCAACGTGAATTAAAAACTACGAGGAAGTTAATGACAGGTTAAGGCTGAGGTTGAGGCTCTAATGTCTTAACCTTGACCTTGATCTAAACCTTTTAGTTCATTCTAATGAAGGGGGTATTATTGCTGTGAGAAGCGCGAAGATCAAAAAGGGGTTGGAGCGGGTTCCGCACAGGGCGCTGTTATACGCCACTGGCATTCCGAAGACAGAGATGAACAAACCGTTTATCGGCGTAGCAATGAGTTTTACCGACATCATTCCCGGCCACATCGGCATGCGGGATCTTGAGCGATTTATCGAGAAAGGCGTACATACGGGCGGTGGCTATCCCTTCCTGTTTGGCATTCCAGGCATCTGCGACGGCATTGCCATGGGGCATTCGGGCATGCACTACTCGCTGCCTTCACGGGAGCTCATTGCTGACATGGTCGAAACAGTTGCAGAGGCCCATCAGCTCGACGGACTGGTCCTCCTCACGAATTGCGACAAGATAACCCCTGGCATGCTTATGGCCGCAGCGAGGATCAACATCCCGTCTATCGTGATAACAGCGGGTCCGATGCTCTCCGGCCATTACAAAAACAGGAGACTCAACCTTACCAGCGACACGTTCGAGGCTGTCGGGAAATACAAGAGGGGATTGATAAAGGATGAAGAGATGGAGGCCCTTGAGATGTGCGCCTGCCCCGGAGCGGGTTCCTGTCAGGGCATGTACACGGCGAACACTATGGCGTGCGTCACGGAAGCCCTCGGCATGAGTCTTCCGAAATGCGCTACGGAGCTGGCCGTCTCCGCCAATAAGAGGAGGATCGCCTTTGAGAGCGGGAGACGGATTGTGGAGCTTGTCGGAAAGAACATTACGCCGAGGAATATCATGACAAAGGATGCTTTTGAGAACGCCATCAGGGTGGACCTCTCTCTGGGAGGCTCAACCAATACGGTTCTCCATATACCTGCCATAGCCCACGAGGCTGGAGTGGAATTGCCATTGGAGACCTTTGATGTACTGGGCAGAACGACTCCTCAGATCGCGAACATGATCCCGGGCGGGTTGCACTATATGGAAGACCTCGATCATGCAGGCGGCATCCCGGCCGTCCTTCAGAGGCTCAGGGACCGTCTCAAGGACAACATCACAGTGAGCGGGAAACGGATATTCGAGATCGCAGATTCCGCCATTGTCTTTGACGAAGACGTAATCAGGCATTTGAAAAAGGCATATCACAAAGAGGGCGGCATCGCCATCCTCCGCGGCAACCTCGCTCCGGATGGCGCTGTTGTAAAGCAGACAGCCGTATCGAAAAACATGATGCAGGTTGAAGGAACCGCAAAGGTTTATGACTCCGAGGAAGCAGGCATGAAGGCTATCCTCGCAGGAAATATTAGCTCAGGTGACGTTGTGGTCATCAGATACGAAGGGCCGAAGGGAGGTCCCGGCATGAGGGAGATGCTCTCTACCACAGCGACCATTGCAGGGATGGGGCTGAGCGAATCGGTTGCCCTTATTACTGACGGCAGGTTCTCGGGGGGCACAAGGGGTCCCTGTATTGGTCATATATCCCCGGAGGCCATGGAGGGCGGGCCTATTGCGGTCATCAGGAATGGCGACAGGATAATGATCGATATCCCAAAGAGGAAAATCGAGCTGCTGGTTCCAAACGAAGAGATAAAGAAAAGGCTTTCCCGGTGGAAACCCCCGAAACCGAAGATAACAAAGGGGTATCTCTCCCGGTACGCCAGAATGGTCAGCTCCGCGGGAAAAGGGGCGGTGATGGAATAAAAAACAGATGCAGGATGCAAGATGCATGATGACTTTTTTAAAATCCTGTATCCTGTATCTACGATCTACCTCAATAATAGGCATAGAAAATTGAATTTCCTTACAAATCCCCTCCCCTTGTGGGAGGGGACTATTGAGGAATTTCTATGTCTATTTTTCGGATCTACAGGAACTTTTGCAATTCCGGAACAGTTCTGTTACAATTGTAAAACTTTAAAGGAGCATATTATCTATGAAGATCTCGGGCGCTGAGATAATTATCGAGAGTCTGAAACGGGAAGGGGTAAAACATATATTCGGCTATCCCGGAGGGGTGGTGCTGAATATCTTCGACGCCCTCTATGACAACAAAGATATTCAGTTGATCCTTACGCGGCATGAACAGGGCGCCATTCACGCAGCTGACGGCTATGCAAGGGCAACGGGGAAAGCAGGGGTTGCCCTCGTAACATCGGGTCCCGGCGCCACAAATACCGTGACCGGCATCGCAACGGCCTCCATGGACTCCATACCCCTCGTTGTGTTCTCAGGCCAGGTCCCGACCATGCTTATCGGCAATGACGCCTTTCAGGAGGCGGATATCGTCGGCATAACGCGGCCGTGTACAAAATATAATTACCTCGTAAAAGATGTGAACGACCTGTCGAGGATCATCAAGGAGGCCTTTCACATAGCGACCACAGGAAGGCCCGGGCCTGTGCTGATAGACCTTCCCAAGGATGTGACCTCCTTCAAGACAGAGTTTACCTGGCCCGAGCTGGATATGAGGAGCTATAAGCCCACCTATGAAGGCAACAAGTGGATGATCAGCCAGGCAGCGCACTCCATTGCGAAGGCAAAGAAGCCGCTGATCATAGCGGGCGGCGGCGTGGTCTCATCCGGCGCTTCCAAGGAGCTGAGAGAGCTTGCTGAGTATACAGAGATACCGGTGACCATGACCCTCATGGGTCTGGGCGGCTTTCCCGGAACCCATGCCCTCTCCCTAGGCATGCTCGGCATGCACGGGACGTATTATGCAAACAAGGCGGTCCAGGAGTCTGACCTCCTCATAGCCATCGGAATGCGTTTTGACGACAGGGTTACGGGAAAGGTGGAGGCCTTTGCCCCCCATGCAAAGATTGTGCATATAGACATAGATCCCACATCCATCAGGAAAAATATACGGGTGGATGTGCCGATCGTGGGTGATGTAAAAAGGGTCCTTACGGCGCTGAACAAGGTGCTGAAGGATGAGGTGAAGGAACAGTGGGGTGAAGTGAGGAAGGCATGGCTCAGACAGCTGGATGACTGGAAGGCGGAGAGGCCGCTCACCTACACCTGGAGCGATGAGGTGATCAAACCCCAGTTCGTAGTGGAAAAGATCTACGAGCTGACCAAGGGAGACGCAATCATCACCACAGAGGTAGGTCAGAACCAGATGTGGGCAGCCCAGTTCTATAAGTTCGACAAACCCCGGACCTGGTTATCGTCAGGAGGTCTCGGCACCATGGGATATGGATTCCCTGCCGCCATCGGCGCCCAGCTTGCCTTCCCGAACAAACTGGTGATCGACATCGCAGGAGACGGGAGCATCCAGATGAACATCCAGGAGCTTGCAACAGCGGTAATCAATAAACTGCCTGTGAAGGTCGCTATTATCAATAACAGATACCTTGGGATGGTAAGGCAATGGCAGGAGCTTTTCTTTGGAGCGAGGTATTCTCATACAAAACTCGACGAGAGCGTTCCTGACTTTGTCAAAATTGCCGAGGCGTACGGAGCAGTCGGCATGAGAGCAACCAGACCGGACGAGGTTGAGACGGTTCTTAAGGAAGCATTTAAGATAAAGAGAACTGTATTTATGGATTTTGTTGTTGACTGGAAAGAAAAAGTCTACCCCATGGTGCCCGCCGGAGCGCCCATCGACCATATGCTTTTTGAAGAACCTGAGAAAAAGCCTGAAAAGAAGCTCAAGGCTGTGAAATGAGGGGGACCGTATGAGACATACAATATCTGTTCTTGTGGAGAATAAATTCGGCGTCCTGTCGAGGGTGTCAGGTCTCTTCAGCGGAAGGGGTTACAATATTGAAAGCCTCTCCGTGGGTGAGACCATAGACCCCCGGGTCTCTGTCATGACCATCGTGACCACGGGAGATGACCAGATCATCGAACAGATCACAAAACAGCTCAATAAGCTCATTGATGTGATTAAGGTCACCGACATGAAGGATCTGGAGCACGTGGAGCGGGAGATGGTTCTTGTTAAGGTGGCGCCGAAGCAGGAGGATAAGGCTGAGGTGTTGAACATCACCGAGATATTCCGGGGCAGGATTGTGGACTCAAGCCAGAAGACCTATATCATAGAGATTACAGGAGACGAGAAAAAGATAGAGGCCTTCATCGAATTGGTCAAGCCCATGGGCATCAAGGAGTTTGTGAGAACAGGAAAGGTTGCCATTGCCAGAGAAGGCGTAAAGAAGAAATGAATTCCCGCACACCCTGATGGTCGACCTCAGCAAGATATCCATCTTCAGCGTCCTCAACACTACAGAACTCAAAGAGATCACTCCTTATCTCATCTCCGCAGCGGTCAGGAAAAAAGATGTGATTTTCTCCGAGGGAGATCCCTCGGAGTGGTTCTATATCGTCACCGAGGGCAAGGTGAAGATCACGAAACTCTCCCAGGACGGCAAGGAGCTCATCCTTGAGCTGATCCATCCCACGGATTTCTTCGGCGGTCTTGCGGTGATCCGGGGATTCCCCTATCCAGCCAACGCCATCGCCATGGAAGACACAAAGCTCCTGAAGATGTCGAGGTCCAATCTTATGAGGGTTCTGGACCGATTCCCCAATCTCATGTATTGCATGGCCCAGCAGGTGGGCGACAGGATGAAGGAATCCCACGAGACCCTGAAGAACATAGCCCTCGAACGGGTCGAGGCGCGCATCGCCTTACTTCTCCTGAAACTGGCGGATAAGACCGGGACAAAGGGAGCTGACGGAGTTGTCATTGACATGAAGCTGACAAAACAGGATATCGCGGAAATGGTCGGCACTACAGTCGAGACCTCAATAAGGACCATGTCCAAGCTCAAGAAAATGAGCATTGTGGCGGAGAAAGAGGGAAAGATCGTGATAAAGAATCTCGAAAAACTCAAGGCCCTCTGCTATTAGACCCTATCTCAACTTTTACCTCTACCTTTGCCTGGTGAGTTACGCTTCCGACTTTGCGTAGATCGTTGCGAGCATGTTATAGAAGAACAGGAAAATGGAAACCGCCTCCACGAGGCCGAAAGCAACGGTCAATCCCATGTAAATACTCACTTCCGGATTAAAACTCATGAGTGCATAGAAAAGAAGCATCCCGATCAGCCCGATATTTGCGAGCCAGAACTGGATTTCCCCTATCTTCGGGCTTTTCAGGGGCTTTCCGGTGAACCTCGGCAGGATATGATAGCCGACGCCGAAGATAAACATGGATACGAAAC
>CAMTVV010000158.1:0-9291 GCA_947085305.1 uncultured Nitrospiraceae bacterium | reverse complement strand
CGACCTCGAACGCCTGGCCCGTGAGCGCCGGCTCTCAGGGCTTCCCGGCATCAAAGACAAGACAGAAAAAAATATCCTGAAGGGCATCGAAATGCTCAAAAGAGGCAAAGAGCGGCTGCCCATCGGCCGTGTCCTGCCCACAGCGCAGGATATCCTGTCACAATTGCGGAAGAAAGCCCATGTTCGGGAACTTGCCCTTGCCGGAAGCCTCAGAAGATGGAAGGAGACCGTCAAGGACATCGACATCCTTGCCACATCCGAAGAGCCGGAAAAGGTAATGAGCGCCTTTGTCCGTCTCCCCATGGTAAAGGAAGTCCTGATGCATGGTCCGACGAAATCCAGTGTTGTGATCACCGAGGGGATCCAGGTTGACCTGAGGGTGGTGGAAGAGGCTTCCTTCGGCGCTGCCCTCGCTTACTTCACCGGCAGCAAGGCCCACAACATCCGGTTGCGGGAGCTGGCGGTGAAGGCAGGGATGAAGATCAATGAATACGGGATATACAGGGAAAAAGACGACAAGAGACTGGGAGGGGAGAAGGAGGAGGATGTCTACCGGCTCCTCGGCCTTCCTTACATCCCCCCTGAACTGCGGGAGGATGCCGGAGAGCTCGAGGCCGCTAGGGAGAACAGATTACCTAAACTCCTGGAACTCCGGGATATAAAAGGGGACCTCCATGTCCATACAAAACACAGCGATGGCAGCCATACTATAGAAGAACTGATAAAGGCCGCGCGGGAGCGGGGGTACGAATACATTGCCGTCACAGACCACACAAAGGGACTCGGTGTTGCAAGAGGGCTGAACGAAGAAAAGATCCTCGAGGAGCTGAAGGAGATAAGGGCCATCAACAAACGGTTGAAGGGCTTCAGGGCGCTGATGGGCGCAGAGGTTGATATCAGGAGTGACTGCACCCTGGACCTGCCTGACGAAGTGCTCAGCAGGCTCGACATTGTTGCGGCTTCCATCCATTCAGGGTTCAGACAGAGCAGGGAACAGCTCACGAAAAGGCTCCTCTCTGCCATAAGGAATCCCTATGTGACTGTCATCGCCCATCCAACAGGGAGGCTGCTGGGAGAAAGGGATGCCTATGAAGTGGACATGGAAAAAGTCCTCTCTGCTTTAAAGGAAGCAGGCAAGGCAATCGAGATAAACGCATATCCCCTGAGGCTGGATATCAACGATGCGTATGCAAAAAGGGCAAAAGAAATGAAAATCCCTGTTATGATAAACACCGATGCCCATGTCATAAATCAGTTTGATTTCATGATATACGGGGTGTCCATCGGGAGGCGGGGATGGCTCGAAAAAAGCGATGTAATAAATACACTTAATGCGGAAAATCTGCTAAAATGGTTAAAGAAAACAAGGGAATAGCCAGGGGGAAAATGGGAGAAAGGGTTTTTGTATATGAGCCGGATCAAGCGGCAGCGCAGTTCCTCAGATCCTTCTTCAAACGGAGAAAGAACCTCATGGCTGAATTCGTGGACGATATCGCCTCCCTCAGGGAAAAGGTCTCCCAAAACAAAGGAAAGAACCTTGTATGTATTGTTGACGTCAATGCCCTCCCGAAGCTCAAGTCCTCAAAAAATAACTGCCCGGTATTGATAGCGATTATCCCCAGCTCCCCAAAGAGCGGCATAAGAAAAGCCGTCAGGCACGGGGTGGAGAATTATCTCATAAGCCCCATTCAGGAAGAAGACCTTGCCTTTAAAATAAAAACAGCCCTGGAGAGAAAGAAGACTATAGAACACCTCAGGAAAAAAACAGGCATGCTCCAGACCATTGTTGACCTCACGTACCTGGTGACATCAACCCTGGACCCCCAGGAAATACTCCATCTCATAGTCAAAAAGATATCAGAGGTAATCCCGGTAACAAGATGCTCCATCATCCGTATTGACCGTAACGGAGACTATGCGGACGTGGCAGCGAGCTTCGAGAGCCCGACCCCGGGAAAAATAAGGCTTGACCTTAACAAATACCCCGAGATAAAAAAGGCCTTAGTCTCGAAAAAACCCGTGGTCATCCATGATGTCGCCACAGACCCGATCATGGAAAAGGTGCGGGACATTATCTTCCCCCTGGGTATCCGCTCCATTGTCGTCATCCCTATCGTGTTCCATGAGGAAGTGATCGGGACTCTCTTCATCAGGACGTCCAGGGCCGGGTATGCCTTTAGCGAACACGAGATAAAACTTTGCAATGCCATTGCCAATGCCTCGGCAAACGCCCTTTACAATGCCTTTCTTTTTGAGAAGATAGAAGACGAAAAAACTCGCCTTGAAAAGCTCGCCATAACCGATTATCTCACGGGGGTTTACAACATCAGGTATTTTTACCACCGCATTAAAGAGGAATTCAGCCGCGCCCAGAGATACAATCTTCACCTTAGCTGCCTGATGTTTGATATCGACCACTTCAAGGACATCAACGACAAGTTCGGTCACAGAGCAGGCGACATCATCCTCAGGGAATTCGCGCAGCTGTTGAAGAAACATACGAGGAAAAGCGACGTGCTTGCCCGGTACGGAGGAGAGGAATTCATCATGCTCCTGCTGCAGGCCCCTGAAAGCGGCGCGGTTGCAAAGGCCGAGGCCATGAGAACCTATGTGGAGAAGCACAGGTTTCGCGCATTGAAAGGGAAAAAAGGCCTCACGATGAGCATCGGGGCAGCTACGTACCCAAGCAGAAACATAAAGAATATGGAGGACCTCATTTCCTTTGCCGACAATGCCCTATACAATGCAAAGACCGAGGGAAGAAACCGGGTGATGGTCTATAAACCGTGATTTGCAAAATTCAAAGTTCAAATTTAAAAATTCAAAAATAAGGAATTCCACAATTTTTAATTTTGATTTTTGCATTTTGCATTTTTCTCTCATCAGATGGACATAATAACTTCCCATACCAACGCTGACTTTGACGCCTTTGCCTCCATGATGGCAGCCGGGAAGCTCTACCCGGATGCATGGATCGTATTCCCCGGCTCACAGGAAAAAAAGGTGCGGGATTTCATAAGCGCTTTTCAGCCCATAGAGATACGTCGCGCAAAAGACGTAGATCTTTCAAAAGTAAAAAGGCTCATCATCGTTGACACCAAGTCTCCCGAAAGGATCGGTCCCTTTGCTGAGCTTGTGTCGAAGTCCGGAGGGCCGGTAATCCACATCTACGACCATCATCCCCGGACAAAGCACGATATTCGCGGCTCCGTTGAGGCGCTCGAGAATGTGGGCGCCACAGCCACCATTTTCGCTGAGCTGCTGAAATCAAGGAAGGTTCCCGTAACCCCCATGGAGGCGACCATCCTCTGTTTGGGGATATATGAAGAGACGGGTTCCCTCCTCTTTCCCTCAACCACGGAACGGGATATCCTTGCTGTTGCGTTCCTCCTGAAAAGGGGGGCAAGCCTGAAGATCGTGTCCGGTTTCATCAAGAGTGAATTGAGCAAGGAGGAGCTTGACCTGCTCAATGAACTCCTGCAGTCATCCACGGACATGGAAGTTAACGGCATACTGATAAAAATCGCAAAGGCCTCCAGGGAAGACTACGCGGGAGATGCAGCGCACTTCGCCCACCGCATCATGGATATGGAAGACATTGACGCCCTTGTGCTCCTTCTGGGGATGCAGGGGAAGATTGTGATGGTGGGCAGAAGCAGGGTCCCCGAGCTTGATGTGGCTGAGGTGATGAAGGAGTTCGGCGGAGGCGGTCATCCCAGCGCTGCATCCGCCATCGTGAAGGAGCTCCCTTTGGAAGTTGTGGAGGACGAGGTGAAAAGAGTGATTAAATCATCCATCCGGCACGGCAAGAGCGCCAGGGATGTGATGACCACGCCTGTTATTGCCATATCATGGAGCGACACGGTAAAGACAGCGGAATCCATGATGACCCGGTACGGCGTGAATGTTCTCCCTGTGGTCAGGGACGGCAAATACCGGGGCATCATTTCTCGGGAGGTTGTGGAGAAGGCCATATTCCACGGCTTCACCAAAAGCGCGGTGGGCGATTTCACGACCACGGATGCGCAGACAGTGAGTCACGACACCCAGGTGAGGGACATCGAGAGGCTGATGATAGAGCAAAACCAGCGCTTCATGCCTGTTCTGGAAGGCGACAGGATCATCGGCGCCATCACGAGGACAGACATCCTGAGGATCCTATATGAAGATATGCTGAAGCGCAGCAGATTGCACCTGCCCGCGGGGGAGAGGCCGTCCATGGGAAGGAACCTTGCAACCTGGCTCAGGGAAAAATTCCCTCCGTCAATCTCCGATATGCTGAAACTTGCCGGTGAAGCGGCTGACGGCCTCGGGTTCAAGGCGTATCTGGTGGGCGGCTCTGTGAGGGATCTCCTGCGGGGCCAGGAGAACCTGGACATCGACATCGTTATCGAAGGAGACGGCATCGCATTTGCAAAAGAATTCGGCCGGAGGCTCAATGCAAAGGTCAAGACGCACGAGAGATTCGGAACAGCCCGGATCATTACGGAATATCTGAAGCTCGATGTGGCGACAGCGAGAACCGAATACTATGAATCTCCCGCGGCCCTTCCCACTGTGGAAACCTCTTCCATAAAAAAGGACCTCTACCGGCGGGACTTTACGATCAATACCCTCGCCGTAGCGCTGAACCCGAGGGACTTCGGCCTGCTCATCGACTTTTTCGGGGGCCAGCGGGATCTGAGGGAAAAGACCATCCGCGTCCTCCATAACCTGAGTTTCATAGAAGATCCCACCAGGGCCTTCAGGGCAGTGCGGTTTTCCGAAAGGTTCGGATTCAAACTGAGCAAGCATACAGAGAACCTCATCAAATCAGCCCTCAGGATGAACCTTTTTGACAAACTTTCAGGCTCGCGGTTATATGAGGAATTGCTCCTCACCTTCAGCGAGACAGAGCCGGTGAAGGCGATAAAGAGGCTCTCCGAATACGGCCTTCTGAAGGTGATCCACCCGAACCTCCTCTTTGACGGCAGGCTGGAGTCAGCGCTTCAATCCATCCATGACACCCTTTCCTGGTTCAACCTCCTCTTCCTTGAGGAGAAGCCCGATAAAGGCGACATATACCTCATGGCGCTGCTCTCAACCCTCAGCGAGGATGAGAGGGAAACAGCCTTTGCGCGGCTTTCCACACCCTCCAAAATAGAGGAGAAGATCAGCAGGGGCATCCTTCATTCCCGTGAACTGATCAGGGCGCTGCCGCTCCGTGACCCTGCCGGGATCTATAAGGCCCTTCATAATCTCGACCTCGAGACCATCCTCTTTGCCATGGCGGTTGCCGCCGACGATAACAAGAAAAAGGAAATATCTCAGTACCTCATCGAACTGAGGAAGGTCAAACCCCTGTGCACGGGCCTGGACCTCAAGAACCTGGGCATCCTGCCCGGCCCCCTCTATTCCAAGATCCTGGATACGCTCCTCGAGGAACGGCTGCGGGGCGCTCTGGAGACCAAAGAGGATGAACTGGCCTTTATCAGGGAACGGTATAAGGCAGCCCAAAAAAATTAGTCCTTTGTATTCTGTCGCAAAACCATCTATAATTTAATCAAGGAATTCCTCGATGCTCTGCATCGGGGTCGGTCTTTGTTGTCATTCCAGCAAGCGGAGCGCGTCGGGAATCCTTCTTCAGAAAGACTCCGGACAAGCCGGAATGACAAATGTTTAGTTCTCGATACCTTGCAGCTCTGCTGCGGGGTAGTTCATTGAATACTACTACCAGGAGGTCCCTATGGCGCGCGTGTACCTGCTTGCAAATGTCTTACCTGGCAAGGATGTTTTCATCAGGGATACCCTGAGGGGAATAAAGGGAGTGGTAAGCGCAGATGTGGTGACCGGGCATTACGACATCGCAGCAGTGATTGAGGGCAAGGATACAAAAGAGATCCTTGACAAGATTTTTCAGAAGGTCAGAAAGATTAAGGGGATAAACCGCACCGAGACCTTCGTGGCAGTGGAATAAATAAATAGGGTCAGGGGTTCGAGGACTTAAGGGTTATTCAGCCTGCCGCTGCGGAACCCCTCAAGGTCAAGGGTGATGAACAGGTACCCCAGGGCCCTGAGCTTTTCCGCGACGAGCATCCTGATTTCCGGTTTAAGCATTTCAGGGATATCCTCTTCCCTGAGTTCGATCCTTGCGGTATCCCCGTGATGTCTTACCCTGAGTTCCCTGAAACCTAAGGACCGGAGGAATTTCTCGGCCGACTCCACCCGTTTTAAGGCATCAAGGGTTATGGGTTCTCCGTAGGGGAATCTGGAGGAAAGGCACGGTGAGGACGGTTTATCCCAGGTGGGAAGGTCCAGTTTTCGGGAAAGATACCTTATGTCATTCTTCCTTAAACCAGCCTCAATGAGAGGACTTCTCACCCCGTGTTCTGAAGCGGCCTTCCGCCCGGGTCTCCAGTCCTCAAGATCGTCAAGGTTGCTGCCGTCAATGACATGCCTGTAGCCTTCTGATCCGGCAATACCCCTGAGTCTCCCGAAGAGCTCACTCTTGCAGTAGTAACACCTGTCAGGGGGGTTCTTTCTGAAGTCATCCTTTTCTAACTCTGATGTCTCGATGATGCGGTGAGAAACACCGAACAACCGGGCTGCTTCCCCGGCGTCAAGGAAATCCTGCTCCGGCATGGCAGGAGAAAAACCTGTAACCGCAAGCGCGCGCATGCCTGAAAGGGCTGCGGCCTTGAGAAGGAAGGCGCTGTCAACCCCGCCCGAGAACGCGATGACAGCGCTTTCGATATCCCTGAGGATATTCAGGAGATGATTCAGTTTTACCTCTGAGTCACTATTCATTCTTAAATGCAAACCTCAAAGAGCAAATTTTAAAATTGTGAAAACTCATTTATTTTGAATTTTTCATTTTGAATTTTGAATTTTCCACGCCTACAGCTCCACCACCTCATAATTTTCCTGATGGAGCTTGCCGTCTTCTTTGACGATAACCTTAACGCCGTGTCTGTTCTCGAGGTCTTCAAGTCCGGTCCTTTCCTCATCGGACAGGAGTTCAGCAACCAGGGGATGCGCGGTGACTATGATCTTCTCGCCGCCGTGTCTTGCAAGCTTCGATATCTTCCTGAATATCTCATAGCACAGGGTGCGGGGGGATTTCACAAAGCCCTTGCCTTCACAATAAGAACACGGCTCGCAGAGCACTCTCCCGAGGCTCTCCCTCACCCTCTTCCGCGTCATCTGGATGAGCCCGAGCTCGGAGATATGGAGTATGGTATTTTTTGCCCTGTCCCTTTTCATCGCCTCCAGAAAGGCATTGAAAACCTTTTCCCTGTTCTCAAGCCTCTCCATATCAATAAAGTCGATGATGATGATGCCTCCCAGATTCCTCAGCCTGATCTGATATGCAATCTCTTTCACCGCTTCGAGATTTGTTTTGAGGATAGTGTCCTCCAGGTCTTCTTTTCCCACAAACTTACCTGTATTGACGTCGATGACCGTCATCGCCTCTGTCTGGTCGATGACGATGTATCCTCCCGACTTAAGCCATACCTTCCTTCCCAGGGCGCGGGAGATATCAATTTCCACTCCAAAGGCCTCAAAAATAGGCTCCTGATCCCCGTAGAGTTCTATTTTTGAGAGGAGCTTCGGGGAATAGGTGTTCACAAATTCCCTTATCCTTTCGTACTCGTCCTCTGAATCGATCACAAGCCTTTCCACATCCTGGCTCATGAGGTCGCGAACGCTTCTGAAGGTGAGGTCAAGATCGCTGTAAAGAAGACAGGGGGCCGCCGCCCTGTCCCGTTTCTTCTGGATGTTCTCCCACAGCAGCAGCAAAAACTCCTGGTCCTTCTTAAGTTCCTCCTCGGTGCATCCCTCGCTGGCGGTCCTTATAATGAGGCCATACCCCTTGGGCTTGATGGTCTCCACAATGCTGCGAAGTCTGGAGCGCTCGGTCTCATCGGATATTCTTCTTGATATGCCGATATGCTCCAGGCCCGGCATAAGCACCAGATAGCGCCCCGGCATGGTGACATAGGAAGTAACCCTGGCGCCTTTGCTGCCCATGGGGTCTTTGGATACTTGAACCAGCAATTCCTGCCCGTCCTGTATAAGCTCCTCTATGGGAAGATTCTGTCTGCCCCTTCTCGGAACAAGCTCTATAGAATTGCTCTTGTCCTCTTCCTCCAGGAAGGGGGCGTAGTCTTCCATCTCAGTGATGATGTCGGCAACATAAAGGAATGCCGCCTTATCAAGGCCTACATCCACAAAAGCCGACTGCATTCCCGGGAGTATCTTTACCGCCTTCCCCTTGTAAATATTCCCCACAAGGCTTGCATCCCTTTTCCTCTCCACATAAAATTCCACCACCTGACCGCCTTCCAGCAATCCGACTCTTATCTCTTCACGGGCCACGTTAATGAGGATCTCACTGGACATATCTTCTCCCTTTTATTGTCGTATAGTGTCATTCCGGACCGGTCATTAATGTCATTCTGGCTTGTCCAGAATCCTTCAGAAAGATTCCGAACAAGTCGGAATGACAAACCCGACAGGCGGGAAAGACAAAAAAAGCGTAAAGCTATTTATGAGACACCACACTTGCATCCTGCGTCCCGAAGGGTTCAACCCATCCTTCACGCCACCCGAACATGTTCAGCCGGGTTATCTCCATCTCTTCCACCGGCACGCCGAAAAGCGCCGGGAGGATCTCGCCGAGCCTCGCCTTTTTCTCTCCTCTGTCCAATACCGTAATTCTCACGGTATTCCCGTCAACAACGGCCACGTCTTCAATCATTTCCTTTATATCCACCGTCGTATGCCTGCCCTGCCCTTTCTCCCTGCTGATGACAAAGCTCTCTGCCAGTAGAAACCCCTCTGTCACTCTCGCGTCAGGACATATTATCTCATATTCGTATCTCGATATAAAGCTTTGCAACGACGGCTCATCACCCGGTATCAACCCTGCATGCTTAATCTCCAACCCCTCGGGCAAAACGCTGTTGAGCTTATCCTTGACATTCATGAGCCCGTAAGCCGGCTGAAGCTCCATATCAAAGCGCTCCTTCAAACCGCTCACCCCCACGTTAAGGGGCGGCCCGAAGGATAACCTGGGCGATGGATGAAAGCCCTGGGAATAGAGCACAGGGATATCAGCCCTCCTCACTGCGCGGATAATAACGGTCATCAGCTCTCTGTGAGAGAGGTAGCGCAAATCCCCGGTCTTTGAAAATTGCACCCGCACTCTTATTGGACGTGTAACAGGAGATGAGATCGGAAGAGCACACGTCTGAACTCCAGTCACGACGTCTGCAATCGCGGAATCAGGCTTCGTCAGGTCAAAGAGGG
>CAMTVV010000157.1:0-2675 GCA_947085305.1 uncultured Nitrospiraceae bacterium | reverse complement strand
TGTGGAGAGGCCTGCGAGGTGGGGATCTTCAGTCAAAGGCTCTGGCCTTTTCTGAGAAAAAAGATGGTGGATATGGGGCTCGGGCCGATCGGTCCGCAGGCAAATCTTCCCAAGGTGGTAAAAGAGACGGGAAATCCCTATAACAAGCCGGACAAAGAGCGGTACAGCCCCTGGTTTCCCGATGAGGTGAAGATCGTTGAAAAGGCTGAGATCGCATACTATGCAGGATGTACCGGGGCCTATGAAGCCCAGCCCATGGTGAGAGGTGATGTGCTCGTGCTGGGCGCAATCGGCGAACCATTCACCATGCTTCCTCCGGAGGAAGAAGTATGCTGCGGATTCCCTCTGTTCATCACAGGACAGCACGATATGCTTGAGGATCTCACCAAAAGGCTCGTGAATGCATACAAGACAAAGGGGGTGAAACTGCTCATAAGTTCATGTCCATGCTGCGTGAATATCATGTCAAGGGACTGGCCGCTATTTTATGGGCAGGCGCTCCCTTTCAAGATAGCGCATATCACACAATTTGTCGTCGATGCACTGAAAAAGAGAAAGCTCACCATTAAGAAGGAGATGAAAGAGAAGATAATCTACCACGACCCCTGCTATCTGAGCCGGGGAGTGGGTGTGATTGAAGAGCCGAGGACCGTCCTCAGAAGCATACCCGGCGCTGAACTCATCGAATTTGAAAGGCACGGCCTCAATTCACAATGCTGCGGCGCCGGCGGCGCAGCAAGAAAGGTCTTCCCCGAAAATGCCACTGCCATGGGAAGGTTGACCATTGATGAGGCAGTGGAGAAAAAGGCAGACAGGCTTATCCTGAGCTGTCCAGCCTGTTACTCAAAGGTGAACGAAGCGATGCAGGGTCATGACAGACAGATCGTGATAACTGATATCATGGAGCTGCTGGGGAACCTCATCTAAAGGAGGCGATGTGAGCCATTTTTCGATAAGATGCAGAAATTGCGGGAAAAAACTTCAGGATGTATACTGTGCCTTTTGCGAACACTGTAAGGATTCGCTTCTCATAACAGAATATAACGATATCCATTTTATTGAAAGCGCTACCCGGGGTATCTGGAGATTTAACTGGCTCCCGGTACATGCCCCATACTTTGAACAGTCAGGTCCTGTGGTTTACAGATCAAGGGGCCTTTCTGAACATCTCGGTCTCGATAACCTTTTCATAGCCTTCAACGGTTACTGGCCGGAAATGGGGGTATCGCTTCAGACTTGCACCTTCAAGGAGTTTGAGGCAGCAGTGGTGCTTCAGAATGCAAAAGAAAATGGAGTCCGCGGTCTGGTCGTAGCCTCTGCCGGAAATACAGCAAGGGCCTTTTCTCACCTTTCTGCAATGTCAGGCTTTCCCGTAATAATTGTTGTGCCTGGCATGTGTCTCATGGATATGTGGTACCTTGAGAGTTCATCGATGACACCGACAATCGCCCTGCGAGACGGCGACTATTCAGACGCTATCGATGTGGCTAAGAGGATCTCCCTGGCCCTTGAGATACCCTTTGAAGGCGGAGTAAAAAACGTTGCAAAGAGGGATGGTCTTGGCATTGTATTGCTTGAAGCTGTATCAGGGATAGGGAGACTCCCTGACCACTATTTCCAGGCTGTCGGCAGCGGCACGGGCGCTATAGGGGTTTGGGAGATGGCCGAAAGGTTTTTAAGGGATGGGAGGTTCGGCTCCAGGTTGCCGGTTCTTCATCTTGCGCAAAATCTTCCCTTTGCGCCGATGGTGAATGCGTGGAAACGGGGAAGCAGGGAACTTGCCCCTGAGGATTTGAGAGCCGAATTAATCGGGGAGATGACAACGAGGGTGCTCTCCAACCGTTATCCCGCATATTCGACAAGAGGCGGTGTATATGATGCCCTTGCCGCCACTTGCGGGGAGACGTACGGAGTCGGAAATGAAGAGGTCTACGCTGCAATGGATGTCTTCGAGAAAACAGAAGGAATAGATATTGTGCCTGCAGCAGGCGTTGCAGTGGCTGCCCTTAAAAGCGCAGTCGATACCGGCAAGGTTGCCGGCAGTGATACAATACTGCTCAATATCACCGGTGGAGGGGAGAAGAGGTTAAAAAAAGAGAAGAAGACCTATGAAGTGAAGCCCTTTTTTATATCAAAACGTATTTCCGAGAAAGAGATGGAGGCATTGCTGTGCAATACCCTGAAGAAGAGCTGATAGGAATTCTTAATAACAATGACGTCGATTTTACCTGTTCCCTGCCCTGCGAGAAGATCGGAAACCTCCTCGCGCTGATAGGAGAAAACTTCTTCCACGCGCCTTTGACGAGGGAAGAAGAAGGAGTGGGCATTTGTGCAGGCGCTGCGTTATCCGGCAGACGGCCCGCAATGTTCGTCCAGAGTTCAGGCCTCGGGAATATGCTTAATGCGCTCCTTTCCCTCACCGGCTTCTACAAGCTTCCCCTTGCCGTCTTCGTGAGCCGGAGGGGGGTATATAAGGAAAAGATTGAGGCCCAGATTCCTATGGGAAAGAGACTGCCTGCTATACTGAAGGGAGCGGGCATATCATACTCAGTCATTGACGGGAGAGATGATTTCCCGATTATAAGAAAGAGACTGCCGGGCGTATACAAGAAGAATGGCATTCACGCATTTCTCCTCAGCCCAAAAATATGGGAAAAGTCAGGAGTCAGAAGGCA
>CAMTVV010000156.1:0-33461 GCA_947085305.1 uncultured Nitrospiraceae bacterium | reverse complement strand
GTTTATCAGCTATCAGCTATGAGCTATCAGCTATCAGCTATCAGCTATCAGCTAATATGGCGGCGTACCCAAGTGGCTAAGGGGGAGGTCTGCAAAACCTTTATGCAGCGGTTCAAATCCGCTCGCCGCCTCCAGCCCCTGAAAACTGGTCTTCCCTTACCGACTCGAGAATGGCGGAGCTGAATCCGTTGTCTTTCAGATATTCCTTTTCAAGCCCCTCGATGTAGAAGCGGTCGAGGCCGCTGTTGTTCAGGAAGTCCTCCCTGAGCGCGAGGTCTTTGTCCCTCATGATGATAGGCAGGAGATGACAGAGGTAGTAGGATTCCTTCTTGAGGTCAAGGAGCGCCTTGTCGAAGAGATTTTTACGAACCTCCCATGCTATTCCTTCCTTGCTCAGTTCCGCTTCGATCTCCTTACGGATTCTCAGCATTTCTTCCTTGATATTCAGCGAGGTATATAACTCGTGAAGCCTTTCCTTTAAAGAAGTGCGGATATATTTGTACACCCTCTCCTCTTCACTAATTTTATGGAGCTCCATTACCAGATCCCTCAGGGATGCGTCGCCCCTGAGCACCTTTCCGATGCCGTCATTGAGGGCTTTTATCCGTTTCTTTCCGAAGGAGGTGATGTACTTATTCGCGAGGAGCTCCTTGATGAAGATCTCCTTGAAAAGAGGCTTGTCCAGGGCGTCGAATTCCTTCTTATTCCCCACAAGGCTTCTCAGAGCATTCTCGGTCAGTTCAAGATGTTCCATGAATGCGATCCTGCTCATTGTGGAATGGATGTTATCGTAGCGGTCGAAGTAGGTGATAATGGAGCTGAGCTCCTCGAAGATACTGAAGTCGTTGTTCTCCCTGGCGAACTCATCGCACGCCTTGCCGATATCGAGGAGCACCCGCTCAAAGCCCATGTCGCTGTGTGAATGGGCAATATGCTTTGCCATGATCAGTTTAGCGATGTCCTCCCTGATGATATGCCTCTTGAGAGAAGGAGCTTTAAAAAAGAGGTTCTCCAGGATCGCCCGCGCTTCCTTGAGGTATTCGGGCTCTTCCATGGCGGGCACGTCCTTGTCCTTGAGAAGGAGATCATCGAGGGTATCAAAGAGGATGCCCGGGATATTGTTCCTTATGCTCAATGTTCTCAGCCGGTGGAGTTTCGCCAGTTCCGAATGCTCTGCGGTCTCCTTATTCGCGATGTCAAGGAGTATATCCCGGTATTCATCCACAATGCTCTTGTTCTCGCCGTGCCGGTACATGCTGTCGATCTTCATTCTTTCCTGCTGGTAAGCGTCAATATGATATTTCATGGCAACCGCATTCAGGCGGGCCTCTTCTTCGGGCAACAGCATGCGCTTGTCTTCATAGAACGCCTCGAATTCCCGTGAATATTCCAGGTTCTCGGAATGGACGAGCTTAAAAACAAAGACCGTGGAACGGGGCTCGTTGAGCTCCTTCACCAGGCCGTTCACCAGTTCCGCATCCCGGTCTTCCGCAATAAGATCGGTTCTCTTCAGGAACTTCCCCACAGACCTCAATATCTGCCGCTGCCTCTTCCTGGATTCGCTTTTATCGTCGGAGGAAACGAAGAAATAGTAGTTCTTTACGGCGTGGCCGAGGAGGAAGAGCCGGTGGAACGCCTCTGAACCCCCGGTATCATTGGTGAAGATGAGCCTTTCCGTCTTATCGAGAAAAGCCCCGAACATGACGAGGCGATTCAGGACGTCCTTTTTAATGAGATCCTTGAAGGGTTTCTCGACGCCGAACATGTATTCGCAGAAATTACCCCCGGTGCCCTTGTAATGGACGCCTTCAGGGGACAACGTGAGCTCATTTCCTCTCGAAAAAAACCGTATGTTCGGGCCTGCTTCTTCGTAAAAATAGGTATTGCTGACGTTTGCTCCGGCCACAAAGACATAGAATTCGAAGGGTCCAATGCTTCCGTGGAGCATGAAATCCTTGACCATACGGAAATATTACCACATACCAGCAGGAATTCGGAACTCTTTAGGATTCTTGGATTTACAGGAAAGACTCAGGTGTCTTCCGGTTCTCGGAGCAGACCCTCACCACGGTCTTGACATTTCCCCGGGGGTTGAAATCCCCAAATACCTCGAGGAACCTCGGCTTCAGTATCCTCTCTAATTCCGAGTAGATCCTGTTGGTTACATCTTCATGGGATATGGGAACATTCCGGAAGGAATTGAGGTAGAGTTTCAGGGATCTCAGTTCTATGATCTTCCGGTCGGGGACATAGCGTATCCGTATGGCGGCGAAGTCGGGATACCCGGAGCGGGGGCAGAGGCAGGTAAACTCGGGAAAGCTTATGTCGACCTCATAATCCCTTTCGGCGTGGGGGTTATCCCACGTCTCCAGCTTTGTTTTTTTGATCGTCCGCTCTCCGTAACGCACAGTGAGAAAATCTAACATTTAAAGAGATTTTTTGTAAAGCAGCGGAAAATTTCTTGACAAATAAGCTTTTTTGAGGTATTAATATCTCGTATGGTTATTTTGCAGCGCCTTAGTCTGCTGTTTCTGCTCCTACTCACTCCTTGTTATCTTTTTGCCGCTGAGAGAGCGCCTGGAAATGATACTGGGCCGGCAGTGCAGGCCGCCCAGGTTCCACATTATACTTCCATGGAGCAGAACAAAGCTCATGGAGGACAGGACGCTCTGGAAGCACAAAACCCTCAACCCCAAAAAACTGAAATACCACCGCCCCTCTTAGAGAAAGAGAACACTGCCCTTATCCCTTATGCTTCAAATCCCGTTGCTGCCAGGGCAGTGGACAGAAATATCTCGTTATTTGCGGAAAGGATAAAGGAGCGGTTTTCTCTCTATCTTTTGCGGTCCGGAAAATACCTTGAACTGATGAAAGAGATTCTAAAGGGGAAAAATATGCCTGAGGATATCGCCTTTCTTCCACTCATCGAGAGCGGTTTTAATCCCAATGCGTATTCTGTGGCAAGGGCAGTGGGTCCCTGGCAGTTCATCGCCTCTACCGGAAAGCAGTACGGGTTAAAGATCGACTGGTGGAGGGACGAGAGAAAAGACCCGGTAAAGTCGACCTATGCTGCAGCGAATTACCTGAAGTACCTTTACGAAATGTTCGGTTCATGGAATCTTGCCATGGCTGCCTACAATGCGGGCGAGGGGAAGATCCTCAGGGCCCTGAACAGGTCAAAGAGCGACGATTACTGGGACCTGTTGAGCACACGGCACATAAAGAAGGAAACCAAGGAATACGTGCCGAGGTTCATCGCTGCAAAACTGATCGCCAAAGACCCCGACAATTACGGCTTTGTTGACCAGGAATATCATCCTCCTCTCCAATATGATGAGGTAGTCGTAGAGAAGCCCGTTGACCTGGAGGCTGCGGCCCGGTGCGCAGAGACCACGCCGGAGGTGATCCGGGAACTGAATCCGGAGCTGAGGAGATGGAGCACGCCCCCCAATGTTTCCGACTACAAGCTGAGGATACCTTACGGCAAGAAAGATATATTCATGGAGAATCTTGCGGGGCTTTCTGATGAAGAGAGGTTTTCCCTTGCGACCTATACCGCAAAGAAAGGCGATACTCTGAAGAATGTTTCGAGCAAGACCGGGATTCCCGTCAATGTGATCCTCGATCTCAACGACGGCAAGGGGCTGAAAGCATTGAAGGCCGGTGAGATTATTTACCTGCCGCCCAAAGAGAAGTTAGTCCTGGACCGGGATGATAGGGCTGACTTGAAAAAGGCCTCGGCAAAGAACAAAAAATCCCTCAGGAAAAAGCCGGCAGCAAAAAAGGTTATCGTTACCTCGCTGCAGAAGAAACAGTCGTACGTGAACGACTAGCTTTTCTTTCCCCCGAGTTTCGCTTTCGCCTCTTCAGCAAACGGTGATTCCGGGAAGCTCTTTGTGAGTTCCTCGTATTTCTTTACGGAATCCTCTTTCTTCCCCATGGCATCAAGAATCCTCGCTGATTCAACAAGGGCGAGGTCCTTGAACGAACCCGTCCTGTAGTTGTAAAGGGTATCGAGAAGCCTGAGAGCCCCCTCCCTGTCGCCCTTCTTGAGGGTGATCACCGCCATTTTGTAATAGGACAGGGGAACAAATCTCTCGTCATCAGGAAACCGCGCGTTCAGTTCCTTCAGGGTCTTCAGCGCGTCATCGCTCTTCCCCAGATCATAGTAACAGCTTGCGATATAGAAAAGGGGGAAGGGCGATTTTCTTGCCTCATAAGCCTTGCTGAATTTTTCCAGCGCTTTCCGGGAGCGCTCCTCTTTCTGAAAAGGCTGTTTCTGGTAAAGTCCATAGTAGATCTTATAGCCTTCATACTCAAGGGCCGCGGCCTGATTCTTTACATTCGACCTGTAGATGAGGATTCCTGCCGCCGCGATAGCGAGAACGACAAGGGCAATGACAACGGGGAATAGAATACGCTGTTTTTCGCTGATGAATTCCTTTGTATCATGAAGAACGTTCTTTACACCTTCTTCTGTGTTCGTCGGTTTTGCGGTTTTCTTTTTGATGACCTTCGGCATCAATCCCTCCTGAGCGCTTTTTCAACGAGTGATCGTGAATTTTCGAAGACCGATTCGATTCGCTTTTCATCTATCCCTGCTGCAATGAGTATCTTTTTTGCGGTTTCCTTTGTGATGAGGTCCCCGGGGCCGTGAGCGTCGGTATTGATGGACAAGGGCAGGCCGAATTTGATCGCTTCTTTTGCCACATAGCCGTTGGCGAGAGAGTGACCTTTCCGTGAAGTAATTTCGAGAACGACCCCCTTATCCTTGGCGAAAAGGATATCCTCCATGGTGATGATTCCCGGGTGGGTCAGGATATCGGCTTCCGCCTCAATGGCTGCTCTGTTGGTGCCTTCTGCCACAGGCTCCACAATGGTCTCGCCGTGAACCAGAACGATCTTTGCTCCCATAGCCCGTGCTTCTTTTACAAGGTCAGGGATGAGTTTCGGCGGGGCATGGGTTATCTCCACTCCGGGAATTACCTCGATGGAAACGTACTCCCTGAGCTTTTTTAATGCCTTGACGATCCGAGGGACTATGAAGTCCATGTTGGACGGGTCCGCATGATCGGTGATGGCGATGGCGCTGTATCCCGCAGCGATCGCCCTCCTCACCAGCTCATAGGGAAGAAGTTCACCGTCGCTAAAGATGGTATGCGTATGCAGGTCAATCATCTTAGAAAGATACAGCAAAAGACGCTGAAATGTAAAGACATGACAGAAGACCCTAGAATAGAGATAGAAAATTGTTAATCCTCTCAAACCCCCTCCCCTTGCGGGAGGGGGCGAGGGGGAGGGGTAACCTTCAGGGATATTGTATCACCTTACTCTCAGAGGATAATCTTTCCTTCAGCGGCCTCCACCACCACTCATTGTCTCTATACCACTGGACGGTTTTAATAAGTCCGTCGTCTATATCCACTGATGGCTTCCAGCCCAGTTCCATCTCTATCTTTGAGGTATCAAGGGCGTAGCGATAATCGTGCCCCGGCCTGTCTTTCACAAAGGTGATGAGGGCTTCGTCCTTCCCCATGACCTCGAGGACCTTTCTCACGATGTCGATATTTCTCTTCTCGGCATTGCCGCCCACATTATACGCCTCACCCACTTTCCCTTTATGCAGGATCAAATCTATGGCGCCGCAGTTGTCTTCCACAAAGAGCCAGTCCCTCACATTCTTCCCTTTGCCGTAGACCGGGACCGGCCTGTTTTCGAAAAGGTTCGTGATCATGAGGGGGATGAATTTCTCCGGATACTGGTATGGCCCGTAATTGTTGGAAGGTCTGACGATGAGCGCGGGAAATCCAAAGGTCTCATAAAAAGCCCTCACAAGCATATCCGCGGATGCCTTTGACGCCGAATAGGGAGAATTGGGCCTGAGGGGGGTATCCTCCATGAACTTCCCCTCTTCTCCGAGGGCGCCGTAGACCTCATCCGTTGAGATATGGACAAATCTCTTTACCAGCGCATTTTTTGCCGCTTCCATGAGGGTATGCGTCCCTATGATATTGGTCATGAGGAACGGCTGAGCATCTGCAATGGACCTGTCCACATGGCTTTCTGCGGCAAAGTGGACAACGGCGTCAACGTCCCGGACGAGCTCTTTTATGAGAGCTGCATCTTCGATTTTCCCTTTCACAAAGGTGTATCTTCCGTTCCCCTGGACATCTTTCAGGTTCTCAGGATTTCCTGCATAGGTGAGGGCATCGAGGTTGATAATGGAATAGGCAGTGTACTTATTGAGGACATGTCGGATAAAATGCGAGCCGATAAAGCCGCAGCCGCCTGTAATAAGAAGCTTCATCCGAAAATACCTCTCAATTTGTCATGCTGAACTTGTTTCAGCATCTAATGAGACCCTGAAACGAGTTCAGGGTGACGGTTTGTGTCAAGCGGTATGAATGTTTCATTACTCCACCCTGAAAGGGCTTTCCGGATCGTTTTCGTATCTCACCTCGTCCACTTTCTCCTTTTTTCCCCAGCCAGCGTAGAGCCTGTCCGGAAAATTCAGGACGAGCCCCTCGCTCTCCCCGGAATTCTTGTAGGCATGGACAATGCCCGGAGGCACCGTCACGATTAGCCGGTCAGCGTTTTCTATTACCATTTTCTTTCCATAAGTCTGCGAGTCATTCCTGTTATCCCAGAGGTAAAGAGCAAAGGCGCCCATGAAGCAAAAGTAGTCGGTCTGTTCAATGTGTTCGTGGGGTCCCCGGGTGGCTCCTGGATTGGTCACTGACAGGTATGTCATGGCGGGCCGGTACTCTCCTGCTTCATCAATGCGGTATAATTCAGAGAGCCAGCCGCGCCGGTCGTGAAATTCATTGAATTTCCGGATCAGAACCCCGGAGATTTCTCCGTCAACGAACACTTCAGACCTCTATTGTTGAGTCATCGCCCACCATGAGACGAAGGGCTTTATGCTGGGAATCATTTTTTATGACCCTTGAGCTTTTCCCAATGAGGCTGTCCTCAAGCCTCTCGATCCCTGAGAGGAAGGCATTATTCAAGACCACTGAATGTTCGACAACGGAGTTCAGTATGGTGACCCCGTCGCCGATGCTGGTAAAGGGCCCGATAAAAGAGTTCACGATCTCGGTCTGCTTTCCGATGATGGCAGGCCCTCTGATGATACTGTTCTTCACCACGGCGCCTTTCTCTATGGTCACCCTACCTGTTATCTGGCTCTTTTTGTCCACAGAACCTTGAATATCCCTCTTAATGTATTCGTCAAGAACAACGGTGTTCGCCTGGAGGATACTGTCCTTTTTCCCTGTATCGAGCCACCAGCCGTCAAGGATCTCGCTCCTTACGGCATAGCCCATGTGAATCAGTTCCTGTATTGCATCGGTGATTTCCAGTTCTCCCCTGAAGGACGGCTTGATCCGCGAGATGGCATCATGGATCTCCCTGGAGAATATATAGACGCCCACCAGCGCCAGGTTTGACGGAGGCCTCTTCGGTTTTTCGATCAACCGCACAATATGCCCTTTACGGTCGAGCTTGGCCACTCCGAACTGCCTGGGGTTGTCAACCTCCTTCAGGAAGATCAATGCCTGGGGAGACTCCCGCCTGAATTTTTTCAGGGCATCCTTCACCCCGTGGCTCAGGAGATTGTCACCAAGGTACATTACGAAATCATCGTCTTTGAGAAAATCCCGGGCGCTCATTACCGCGTGGGCAAGGCCGAGGGGCTCGGCCTGTGGTATGAACGTCACCCGTATTCCCCATCTCCTGCCGCCGTCAATGTATCGCTTGACCTCATCTCCGGTATCAGGGGATATGATCACTCCAATATCCTTTATTCCGGCATCTTTTATGTGGTCAATGACATAGCCGAGGATCGGTTTGTTTGCCACAGGCACAAGCTGTTTTGCGGTAGTATAGGTGAGGGGCCTCAGACGGGTCCCTTTCCCTCCGCTTAAGATTAGAGCCTTCATGTTCTCTCCTGTCTCACAAAACAACTCTATTATAGCAAAAAAGTAAAAGAAACCGTGCAATGGCAGAGGATTACCTCTTCTGTGATAGCCGCTATTGCTTCCAATCCAGCCATCGATAATGGCAGGCGCCGCCACCCTGGAGACCTTTAATAATGATGCATCGTTCACCCGCAGGAAATAATTCTGAGAGATTGCGGAAACTGTGAAGGAACCTTTTGCAGTGTTTATTACCGGAAGAACCGGTAACGGGAAATGTGCGGCTCAGAAGAAGAGACTATTCTTAAACAAGTCCAAGCAGGTTTATTGTCATCTGAAAGTTGTCACCTTCTTCTTCCCGTACAGCTTTATAAAAATTGCATACGGCACAGTCCCTGTATTTCTGGGCAAACGTGCCCTGCACCTGTCCTTTGCACATAGTACCCGCTATTACCCAGCACGCCCTGCCTGCATTTGTCCCGCCGTGAACGCCATCGAGCATTATGGCGACCCACGCAGGACATACCCCCAGGACGGAAGAGTTCTCCCCTCCCAGCTCCATCCCGCATTTCTTAAATGGTTAGCGAGCGAATATAATGATAAAAATTCATTACATTAAGATTCCCTGCGGTCTTGCCGCAGGGAATCTGCAATTCCCAACAATTAAGCTTCTTCATACTATTGTGCCTTCGGGTGCGTTGAAAAAACAGTCTGCGAGCAATCCTGATGAGAATTAAATATGTGATCAAAATGTGATGCATTTTCTATGAATGCGTCCAGCACCTCTGGGGCAAAATGTTCCGGTTCGCTCCTTCCATCTCCCTTCGTTATTATTCTGAAAGCTTCCTGATGACTGAGCGATGGCTTGTATGACCGTTTGCTTCTTAATGCATCATATTGGTCAACGAGCTTAACTATCCTCGCCTCAATCGGTATTTCTTTGCCCTTTAACCCTCGCGGATATCCCTTCCCCTCCCACCTTTCATGATGATTCAATGCAATGGAGGTTGCCATCTGTATGGTCGGATGAGACGAGTTCTCGAGTATTTTACTGCCGAAGACAGTATGTCCTTTTATTATCTGATATTCCTCCTCAGTAAGACGACTTTCCTTCAAAAGTATCTTATCAGGTATCCCTATCTTCCCTATGTCCTGTAAAGAGCTTGCAACAGCTATGCCTTCAACAAAGTCCTCACGCATATCCATAACCTCGGCAATCTTCCTTGAGTAGTGACCGATTCTCGATATGTGTGCAGCCGTGTAGCTGTCCCTGAATTCAGCAACCGCCGATAAACGCTGAATGATCTCCAAGCTTAGCTTGCTCGCCATCAAAGCGACATCCGCAAGTTCTCGTGTCTTCTGTATTACCGTATTTTCAAGCATGTACTTATAATTCTTTTCCGCTCTAATCAGCTGGTAGTGTCTGACCGCCTTCTCCACTGAACGGATGAGATATTCCCGATTGAAAGGTTTCGTGATGAAGCTAAAGGCACCTTTATTTACTGCCTCAATAGCAGTATCGAGTTCCGCCTGACCGGTCATCAAGATAACCGGTATTTCAAAATTAAGACGATGAATTTCTTCCAGGAGCTCAATCCCCGAGACTCCCGGCATCTTGATATCGGTCAATACAAAGGCGATCAAGTTGTCTTGTATTTGAGCTAGTGCTTCCTTTGCGGTGCTGCAGAGAATAACAGGATAGTTATTCTTCCTAAGTAATATTGAAAGGTAGTCAAGAATGGAAGGGTCGTCATCAACGACCAGTATGGCCGTCTCTTCAATGTCCATCTGCTCCCTCCCGGCGCTCATCCAAACAAAAAACCCATACCTGAAAAGGTATGGGTTGCCGGCTGTTCCAGATTATTTCGGCAGACCCGCTGTCATGACCTCTTCAGGTGTTAGACCGGGTCTTTGCGCCCTATCCTTTCGGATAGTTTGCTCTTTTCGATAATCTGTTCCTTTTATAGCACCCCCGGAGGGAAATAGTCAAGCACGTCTTCCTCTCGTGTCGTGCCTTCCTCGCGTCTCCCTCTCGTTCCCCCTTTGGAATCTAAGGACTCCTCTCTCTGATCAAGAATGCTTTTGAAAAGGACATTAACAAATATTCCACGCCGGTTAATATCTAAGGTTGCTACTTTAGAAATATAGGAATATCAATCTGATTTTTCTCTCGGAGCAAATAAATAGGGACTATTTTCGAGGGGGGCGCATTGGGGCTTCGGTGTTGTTCTTGCGGCAGACCTTGGTGCTATCAACCGTTGTAACTATTTAGATTTGTACTCCGCAGAATGACTGGGACGCGCGGGGCTGCGGTGTACTGTGAGGATTCTTTCCTGAACGGCGATCATCTGATGCACTACTGGAATGTACATGCCGCGCTTATTGTCATCAGAAACGTCACTACCCGCAGGATACACATAATATCATCCGCGATTCATCACAAAAAAAGGCGCGTGGTTCGAGGTGAAGAGGGGAGGGTCTTTTTTCAGGATGGAGGAGACATCCCTCTGACTTTTGAACTCGTTCTCCAGAAATGACCTTACCCTTCTTCTGTCCCACCCCTCCGGGTGAAGAAAATCAGTATAGAGGGAGAGGTCAGCTTCATAGAAACTGCGGGTCTCAACCCGCTCTGCTCCAGACCAGCACACAGGCATGTTGAATATGGCAAGGTTCAGAAAACCGATGGTTTCCCTGTGTCTCACAGTGAATTCGAGGCTCCTTCTTGCCGAGGATAGCGTCTCCCAAGGGGTGCCGAAGAGGAGATAGATATAGGTCGCGATTCCTGCCCTTTTCAACGTGCGCAATGCCAGCGATGCGGTCTCAAGGTCTATGCCCTTCTGCATCCGGTCCAGTACCCCCTGATCTCCGGATTCGAGACCGAGCTTGAGCATTACGCATCCCGAACGCTTTAGTGTCATGCAGAAATCAATATCGGTGAGTTCCCTGGTTATCCTGGTGAAACCGTACCACGATACGCCTCCGGCAGTCTCTGAAAGCGCCCTCATGAGAGACATGCTCACGGCGTTATCCAGGAAATGGACCAGAACGGAATCGGTTTTCCTTGTGATCTCTGGAATATCCGAGATGACCCGGGTCACCGGAACCGGAATATAGGGATTGTCTTCAGCCCTTTCAGGGCAGAATGAGCACCGGCGCCAGAAGCATCCCCTGGAAGCGCTGTAGGGGAGGATGCTGCCGGGGGCGAGGTAGTCATTGGTTGGGAGAGAAGAATAATCCGGCGTAAAACCATCTTTGACATCATGAATACCAGCCATGGAGAGCAATGGGAATTCCCCGGGACCGGCAATGAGATGGTCTACCAGCCCTCCAAAGGGATTTTTCCATTCTGGTCTTTTCATCCACGAGGTGACTAGTCCGCCGCCGAGGACAATCCTCACTCCGGGAAAGCTTTTGCGTATGAAGCCGGTCATGGCAAAGGTGCAGAGGGCCTGGCTCAGATAATTGAGCGAGAAGCCGACCACGGTCGGCTTCTTCTCGTCTATGAGCGCGGCAAGCCGCTTCTTAAAATATGGGTAAAAGGGATTTCGTTCAGGGTCTTCAGCTGACCTGACGAGATCCTTGCTCTTTAAAGGAGACAATTCACGGTCCTCATAGTTTGCCAGACCGATGGTGATATCATCGGATGCCGACGATGATTCAAGGACGCGGTTCACGTCCAGGACAGTCCGCTTATAGCCGTCAAAATTACCGTATGTATCCTGCCTTCTAAGGGAAAGAATATTATCTGCGCAATGACGGAAAGCGCGAAGGGTCCACCTGTCAGAGAAATCACGAGATACGCGGTGAGGCCGCTGCAGGAGATGGAGGAGGCCCTCGATATTTGCATCAAGTACGCTATGGGTTACTCCATGCTGATTCAGCGCACCGGACAGGTGTGCTATACCGGCAGGGGGTTCGGATGGTTTAGCAACAGGGGGGTATATGAGGATCATCCTGTGCCTTGTTGGTCTTCTCTCATCCCTGGTCAGACGAACATTGCGCAAGGTGATTTTCTATCTCCCTGCGGTCTATGGCGCCCTCGCGAATTATCCTTATCCCGGCCCCTGATACATCAACAATAGTTGACGGCAAACCGCCGGGGGTTTGACTGCCGTCAATGAGGAGGTCGAGGTGTTTTCCAAAGTATTGCATAACCTCCCCGGCATTCACTGCCGGAGGCGTGCCGGAGAGGTTCGCGCTGGTTGAAGTAAAGGGGAAGCCCGTCTTTTTCGCCAGTTGGAGGGCAAATGATTCTCCCGGGACTCTCACAGCAATCATTCCTGTACCGGCAGTCAGAAATTCCGGGAGGTCTTCCTTCGCAGGGAAAAGCACAGTGAGGGGGCCGGGCCAGAACCTGTCCATGAGTGACTGAGCTGCATGCGGGAGAGAAGCGAGCCATGCCTTAGGCACTACCTCGGAGAGCAATCCCCTGTGGCCGATGATAAGGGGCATGGCCTTTTCCGCCGGCCTTTTTTTCAGGTCATAAAGCCTCTGCAGGGATTCCGGCATGTCGAACTTCACCCCGAGCCCGTAGAAAGTTTCGGTGGGATAGGCGATGATGCCCCCCCTGCGCAAAACAGTTATGGCCTCATTGACGGCTTCATCAAATCTTACTTCATCGAGTTTTATGCTGATCATCAGAGTTTTCCCGTCTGCAGGCGTCCGTTGCCATCGGCGCATATATATGATATAAATCATAACAGATGGTCTGTGGTAAAGGCTAATCTGTGGCAGACTTCATGGCTTGGAGAGGAGTCCGTTTCAATGGCTGAAAAACAGATGGATTTTGATATCTCAGACGAAGACTTCAGGGCAGCGCTGAAGGAGATAAGGGAAGTGGCGAAGATCCTGGATGGAAAAAGGATCAAGAGACTCCCTGTGGTTGATGAAAAAAATAAACTCATAGGGATCATATCGAGGGCTGACATCGTCAGGGCTATGGGGAAATGATAAGAGAGTATCTGTCAAAAATGAAAGGCGGCTCCAAGAGCCCGCCCGGCGTCGGTTTCACAGAGGCGCTCTGGTCATGGCTCGGCGCGGTCATCGGTGTAGGCATCTGCGGCTATCTCTCCGCCCATTATTTTGAGCCGGCTGACCTGACCCTGCTCATAGGCTCCTTCGGCGCATCAGCAGTATTGGTGTACGGCGCAATCAAAAGTCCCCTGGCCCAGCCGAGGAACCTCATCGGAGGTCATATCATTGCAGGGATTATCGGGGTGGCATGTTATAAGATGTTCGGCAGTACACTCTGGCTGGCAGGGTCCCTTGCCGCATCCTTTGCCATTGTGGCGATGCTTCTGACAAAGACGCTCCATCCGCCGGCAGGCGCCACCGCATTGATCGCGGTCATCGGCGGTGAAAAAATACACAACCTCGGTTTTTTGTATGCCTTTGTGCCGGCAGGTCTCGGCGCCTTTATTCTCCTGATCGTCGCTCTTCTGGTGAATAACCTTTCGAAGAACAGAAAATATCCTGAGTACTGGTTTTAGGGACTGTCTCGATTCACACTGAAAAACAGGGATTGCCAAAAATCTTAAGTGCAGCGCAAGGAGGTTGAGAAATGAACGATTAAGTTCAAATATGAATTGAAGGGGTAGCTCAAGATTACCTTGTCACCTCTTTGATCAAGGCCTCAAGGTTTACAAATTTGACTGTGACATCGTCAAAGTTCCGGGAATATGATCTCTTAACATCTGATACAACCACGAGATTAAGTCCCCTCTGATAGTGTCTTCGAAATATCTTTACATTCGTCGGATCAAAATCTGTCGCGGTCCATTTGCACTCGACAACCATTGGCTCAGCCTGACTCCCTATAATGAAGTCTACCTCATGTTTTTGCTTGTCACGCCAATAGTAAATTTTTCTGGACTGAGTCCGCGCTAGTATCTCATTCAAAACAAAATGCTCCCATAAGGTTCCCATATCATCCTGCCGAAGCTTGTCCCATCCGCTGTAGTAGCACATGAAGCCGGTATCAAAGGCATAGACCTTGGGGGCTGACACTATCTCCGTAGGGCGGTGTGAGGTGAAGGGCCGAATCACATGCACCACATAGGTTGCTTCGAGAACGGCAAGATAATTTGAGATAGTGGTTCTGCTGACTTCGCAGGGGCCGGCAAAGCTGCTTGCTTCAAAGATCCCCCCACTTTGGCTCATGAGGAGTTCAGCAAACTTCAGGAAGGAATGCCGTCTCTCCAATCTGAAGAGCTCCAGGACATCTTTTGCCCAGAAAGCGTCCATCCATTCCTGGAAGTCCCGCTCTGGAAATCGCTTCGCCATGAAGAACGGGGGAAGCCCACCATGGATGAACCGATGGGACAAATCAGTCTGCTTGAAGTCTTTAAGGTCCTCGGTGATCATAGGCGTAAGCCATAGCTCGTATTTCCTGCCGGCGAGCGTGTCCTTGAACTTTGCCGAGGCCCCCAGCGTCGAAGAGCCCGTAGCCACAATCTTTGTTTCCGGATAATGATCGGCCGCGATCTTCAACAACTCAGAGGGATTGGCCAGGCGGTGAACTTCATCCAGGACTACTGTATGCCCTTTGAGATCCTCAAGGAAGGACTGGGGGTCTTCCATCATTCTTCTGACACGAGGCAGCTCACAGTCGAAATACTCAATGTCCGGAAGGCTCTGACAAAGCATTGTCTTACCGGCTCGACGGACACCAGAAAGCCAGAGCACCGAGCGTCTCTGCAATCCTTCGGCTATTTTCTTGAGCCAGAAATGACGCTTTACCATATGCAACTACGATAGCATATAGTCATCCTAAATGCAACCCTGCTTGCGGTCAGCTTTCTTATCTCAGCCGCTCATTAATCGCCTTCCTTGCCTTATGGAAAAGCGCATCGATCTTCTTTGTCTCCGCAGCGATTTCTTTGAGCATCCGGGCAATATCCATATTCCCGGAAGCTATCGCCTTCTCTGCCCACTCGATATACGTTTCTGCGTGTTCGTGATTGTGCTCCATCCAGTGCTGGATGAGAATTCTCAACTTTTCCATCTCCGCGGTCCTCCCGGTCTCAGGCGGCCTTTCCAAAGAGCCTTCCGGAGGGATGAGTTCTGGTATATGCTCATGTTCATGCAGGCCCGAGTGGCTGTGCTCGTGCACATACCAGGCATGCCTGTGAGGGTGTTTATGCATGAGATTTGCGTGCAGGAGCACATCACTGTTTTTCAGTACCTCCCACGGGCTGTCTTCAAGCATTACCCTGTGGTCCTCGCCGAAGACCACTGTCCTGTCGGAGATGTCCTGGATGATCCCGAGGTCGTGGGTTGCGGTGATGATGGTCTTCCCTGCCTTCCTGAGGCCGATGATGAGGTCTATAAGTTCGACCTGACTCCTCGGATCCAGACCGGTGGTGGGTTCGTCCAGGAGGATCACTTCCGGGTTGATGCTGAGACATGTTCCCATTGCTACCTTCTTCATCTCTCCCCCGCTCAGGTTCCAGGGCCCCCTGTCTTTGAGATGCTCGATGTCCAGAAGCCTGAGGATATCCGATGCCCTTCTTGTGCTCTCTTCCTGACCGAGGCCCAACTGTAACGGGCCGAAGCAGAGCTCATCCCATACGCTCAACGAAAAGAGCTGTACCTGGGGGTTCTGGAAAAGGAGAGAGACTTTTTGTCTGAACTCAGGACTGTCATCCATCAGGGGGGCGCCAAAGGCCTTTATTTTACCGGACTGGGGTCTTACTATTCCGTTAAGGATATATAGGAGTGTGGATTTTCCTGACCCATTGGCGCCGATGACGGTCAGGCTCTCTCCTTCCGAGACGCGCAGGGAGACGGAATCAAGGGCCTTCTTCCCGTCCTTGTAAGTGTATGAGATATTCTCTACGCTAAAGATTTCCAAATCATGACTCCGCAGAAGATTACGGCAAAAATAAGCCAGGCCATATCATTTTTTTTAATTTCAAATTTTGAATTTAGAGTTTTGAATTTTTCTCCCCTGTAGCCCCTTGATTCCATTGCCATTGAGAGTTCATTGCTGAATTCAAGGCTTATGGAAAATAACAGTCCGATTCTCGAGGCAATCCAGTGGCGTCCTGTTGAGGATGTTACCGCAGCAATCTGTCTTGATCGCAAGCCCATGATAAAATGCTCAACCTTCCTCACGAGAAAGAAGATATACCGGTAACTTATTGAGACGAGGGGATATAGAGCGCCGGGGACAAGGGAAGAAAGGGTCTTTAGAAAGGCATTCGGCGGCGTGGTCATGGCGATAAGAAATACAATGGAGACGGATGTGAGAACCCTCAAAAGGAGAGTTACGGCGCTGCCCAGTCCCTGACGTGTTACAGCGATCTCCTGCGGTATGACCAGGGGACCGATGTTCACAGCCTTTTCAAAACGGAGAAGGACAAGGAGAGGGTCGCCTTCAACAATCAGGTTCAGGATCACCGGGAGAGATATGATGATCGTGAGCGCAGCGGCCGGCAGGAGTCTTTTTGCGAACGTTGCGAGGGATATTCTTGATGCTAAGGCCAGCAGGACGGCCAAAAGGGAAAAAACAGCGATCCCTTCCACGGACTTCTGCAGGCTCAGGACAACAACAAAGACAAGAAGGCTAATGACCTTTAACCTCGGTTCGATCATCTGCAGGAGGCCGTTCTGTGCAGAGCTGGTCTCATTGAACATTGTATCTTCAACAAAGGTGATGACCCGGCAGAGGGTTCTGTCAAGGAACCGTGAGTGATTTTTACGTAATGCGCAATGCGTAACGCGTAACGAATTCACTCGTGACTCATCACTTCTCACGGTTTTGAGCCACAGGGGTATTTCCATTTTCCCTAACCGCCCAGATCCAATGTCTTTATGAAGAGTTCCCTGAGCTGCTTCGGTTCTACGGCAGAGGGGGCGCCGCTCATAAGGCATACCGCTTTCTGGGTCTTCGGAAAAGCGATGACATCACGGATGGATGAGGCGCCGACCATGAGCATCAAAAGCCTGTCAAGGCCGAGGGCGATGCCGCCATGGGGAGGGGACCCGAATTCAAGGGCATCCAGGAGGAAGCCGAACTTCATCCGTGCATCTTCCTCGCTAACTCCCAACACCTCGAACATCTTTTTCTGTACTTCCTTCCTGTGAATCCTGATGCTCCCGCCGCCGATCTCGCAGCCGTTAAGCACTATGTCATAGGCCTTTGCCCTTAGTTCAGTGAACAGTGAACGGTGAACAGTGAACAGTTCAGGGACAGAGGTATCTATTGACAACAACCTTTCGATATCTTCATCCACCGGAGAGGTGAAGGGATGGTGCATCGCCTGGAACCGTGACTCTTCCTCGTCCCATTCAAGAAGGGGAAAATCCAGTATCCAGGCAAATTTATATACCGGTCTGATGAGGTTCAGGCTCTTCCCGAAGTCGAGCCTCAGCCGGCTCAGGACGTCATGGACAACCTTTTCCCTGTCTGCAACAAAGACCATGAGGTCCCCTTCAGCCGCGCCCAGTCTCCCGGCCATCTGCCTGAGTATCTCCTCAGGGAAGAACTTGGCTATGGGGGACTCGAACCCATTCTTCACCTTTATCCACGCCAGTCCCTTTGCGCCGAAGGACTTTGCCTCTTCTGTGAGGACGTCGAGCTCCTTCCTCGAGAGCCCTGCCAAGCCTTTCCCGTTCAGGGCCTTCACCCTTCCCCCTGATTCCAGGGCCTCGAGGAAGACCTTGAAAGAACCATTCTTTGCGAGGTCCGCCATCTCCTTCAGCTCGAGCTCAAAGCGCAAGTCCGGCTTGTCATTCCCGAACCGCTCCATGGACTCCCTGAACGAGAGCCTTTCGAAAGGCGCCTCGATATCCCTGTCCAGCACATCCCTGAAGAGTCTCTGCATCATCCCTTCGGTAAGGCTGATGATATCCTCCCTTTCCGCAAAAGACATCTCAATATCCACCTGGGTGAATTCGGGCTGCCGGTCGGCTCTCAGGTCTTCGTCCCGGAAACACTTCACTATCTGAAAATACCTCTCGAGGCCCGCCACCATCAGTATCTGCTTAAAAATCTGCGGCGACTGGGGCAGCGCGTAGAAGTGGCCCGGATTCAGCCTGCTGGGCACGAGGTAGTCCCTGGCGCCTTCAGGGGTGGATTTCGTAAGCATTGGAGTCTCTATTTCGAGGAATTTCTGCTCATCAAGGTAGTCCCTTATGACCTTCGTAGCCCTGTGGCGGGTGATGAGATTGTGCTGCAATTCCGGTCTTCTCAAATCGAGATAACGGTACTTAAGCCTCAGGGACTCCGACGCCTCTCCCGCTTCCTCCATGGGGAAGGGGAGGGGAGAGGATTCATTCAGTACGACAAGGGTTTTTGCATAAAGTTCGACCATTCCTGTAGGAAGGTTCGGGTTTGCAGTTCCTTCGGGTCTGCGCCTCACCTCACCCGAAACGTGGATCACGAACTCTCCCCTGAGTCCGTGGGCAAGCTCATGGGCATCCTTCGCAACCTCGGGGCTGAACACCACCTGGAAGATACCGCTTCGGTCCCTCAGATCAACAAAGATCAGGCCCCCGTGGTCCCTTCTTCTGAATACCCATCCTGCAAGATGTATTGTAGAGCCGATATCCGACTCCCTGATTTCACCACAACCCCTGTCACGAACCATACATTCTCCGTTTCACTTGATCCCCAATTCCTTTTTTAGCGTATGCAGTTCATCCTGCGTCAAAGGCCTCAGTTCACCGGGCTTTAGAGCCCTCAGCTTCAGGCCGTTTATCGAGACCCTCTTCAGTTTCAGCGTGAGATGTCCCACTTTTTCGATCATCCGCCTGATCTGCCGTTTTCTCCCCTCGTATATGGTCATCTCAATCCACGAGTTATTCTCCGACTTCCTCACTTTTTTCACCCTTGCAGGCATGGTCATGCCGTCTTCCAGTTTCACCCCCCGCCTCAGTTTCTCCAGGTTCTCTTCTTCTATCTCCCCTTTCACCTTGACGAGATAGGTCTTGGGTGTCTCGCGCGAAGGATGGAGCACTGCATTGGCAAAATCGCCGTCATTGGTCAGCAGAAGCAGGCCCTCGGAGTCAAAGTCAAGTCTACCTACAGGGAACAACCTATATTTTACCTGTTTCAGAAAGTCTTTCACAGTGGGTCTTCCTTCGGGGTCGTACATGGTCGTTACCACGCCCCTGGGTTTGTTCCACATGAGATAGACCTTCGGGACGACTTCCCGGCTTGGTCCAGCCACGAGTTTTTTCCCGACTTTTATATAGTCTCTTTCGGGGTCAGCCTTCATCCCGATGGTCGCAACCTGCCCGTTGACAGTAACACTGCCCTGGAGAATGAGTTCTTCCGCCTTTCTCCTTGAGGCGAGCCCCAGTTCCGAGAGGATCTTCTGAAGACGTTTTTCCATGAAGATACATGATACCATAAAAAGCCTTGCTCCTCACGCTTTCTAATGAACTTCTCAGTAACTCTGTTTGCCGCGCACTGTTTTATGATATTATTTACGCATCCGGAACAAAGGAGGAAGGGAGAGGACATGAAACTGCTGAAAGTATCTTTTGTCATGGCAGCGATATTGGGGCTCACCGTGCCAGCTTTTGCAGGGTGGGTTCAGGTTGATCAGGAAGGCGCGACAACGCTCATTTCCGAAGGGATGCTCAAGGAGACATCGAGGGGGGATGATCAGTATTCGATCCTGGACGCAAAAAAGGGGAATATTATCTTTATTGATACCAAACGGAAGGTCTATGCCAGGGAAAGTATCGATGATTTCTGCAAGGCGGTGATCGTTGAGATCGGCAAGGCGAAGAAGGACGCGCCTGGGGAAGACCAGGGGAAACGGGGGAAAGGCGGCAAGCACACTCCAAAGGTCTCCGTGGTGAAAGAAGGGGACGGCGGTGTGGTTGCGGGATACAATACGGTGAAATATAAGGTGCTGACTGATGGGGAGCTCTACGAAGAGGTATGGCTTACGACTGATGCCGCAGTGATGAAAGAGCTCGAGTCCCTGTTCAGGACCGTCATGAAAAAATTCGAGAAATGCCTCTCCAGCCTTGCCGACATTGTACATACGCTCCCTCTGGCTGTTGAAGAATCCCTCGAATATAAAAAGCTGGAACAGGCCGGGTGGCAGCTGAAAAGCAGAAGCTATTCAGGAAGCGGGGAACCCGCCACCTATGAGGTGATTAAACTGGAGAAGAAGGATATTCCTGCATCCGAGTTTGCGATCCCTTCCGGATTCAAAAAGGTTCCGATCTTCGAGCTCATGTTCAGTGAGAATTGAGAGGTCGCATTCAGGGCAGATGTCATTCCTCTGCCTGAGGTGACCGAACCGATCCTCGTCATATGAAGAACTGGAAAGACAACTTATCCTTTATCCTTGTTGAGCCCAGGGAACCGGGAAATATCGGCGCCTCTGCCAGGGCCATGAAGAACATGGGCTTCAGGAATCTTGAACTGATAAAGCCCCGGGAGTTCCTTACCGAAGAAGCGAGACAGATGGCGTGCAATGCCGTTGACCTCCTTGAACAAGCAGGGAGCTTTTCAAGTTTCGAGCATGCAGTGGAAGGCAAAAGCATGATCATCGGCACCACGAGGAGACTCGGCAAAAGGAGGGGCGTCATCCTGCCTTTGAAAGAGGGCGTTGAAAAAATCATCACTGCTGCAAAAAAGAACAGGATTGCCATCCTTTTCGGAAGGGAAGACAAGGGGCTGAACAACAGGGAGGTTGAGGAATGCGGCTTTCTGATGACTATCCCTTCAGACCCGTCTTCGCCGTCTCTCAATCTTGCCCAGAGCGTGCTCCTTACGGCATACGAACTCAGCCGGGGAACATATAGGGCAGAGGCACCGAAGCTTGTGGAACGCAGGGAACTTGAGATGCTCTACCGGCATATTCGCTCCACCCTCAAACTTCTCGAATATATCCCGAGGGGCAACAGGGATATTGAGATGAGAATCATGAGGAACCTCAAGCAGCTCATCGGCAGGGCAGGCCTCACCGAATGGGAAGTGAGAATGCTCAGGGGATTATGCACGCGGATCGAGAAGAAGACTGGCAATAGGGGTTAAGCTTGCGAATAGGACAAGAAAAGATTTACAGTTGACAAAAAAAGTTCTACAGTAACTCCTTTGCAGTTGCTATCCTATAATGTTACGTTCTCACAGCAACAAACGCTGCCGAGCATCCTGATTAACCTGCAGGGCACAAGCGGAAATTGTTACAAGCGCAGAATCGACATCCAAGCGTTGACCGCAAGAATAAAGACCATTCCTCCCCATTCCTCCCTTATAAAGTCAGGCGCGCTGGTACCGCGTCGCATGCACTTTCTGGTTGACCAGGCGTATCGTCACTATTTCATCAGCAAGAGGCTCAAAGCCATCACCAGCATTCCTGCCACAAGGCCAAGCAGGCTGTCGTGGCCTTTTCCATAGGCCCTGCTCGTTGGCAGCAATTCATCAAGACTGATGTAGACCATAATGCCGGCCACGCCCCCGAACAGCATCCCCATCACTTGGGGCGGGACCACTCCGTCATCACCTCCAAGGAAGAATCGGAGCGCAAGGTAGGCGATGCCTGCGCCCACCGGCTCGGCCAATCCACTAAGCATCGAGTAGAAGAAGGCCTTTGGGCGATTTCCCGTGGCATAGAAAATCGGCACGGATACGCTAATCCCCTCGGGAATGTTGTGCAGGGCAATTGCCACCGCAATGGCCACACCCAGACTCGGGTCCTGTAGGGCGGCAAGAAAGGTGGCCACGCCCTCTGGAAAATTGTGAATGCCTATGGCCAATGCAGTGAACAACCCCATCCGCATCAGCTTCTGATGATGGGCGCTGTGATCGTGGAGGCCTTCTGTCCCCGCCGATACGCCGGCTGCGGATTTGTGGAAATCCGGGAGCGCCGCGGTTAGATTGTGCAGGGGCATGGTTTCAGTTTCCGCATGGGTCTCATGCGGGTTCACGGCGGCTGGAATCAGGTTGTCAATCAAGCCGATCAGCAACATTCCCCCGAAAAAGGAGGCGGCATTGATCCAGTGCCCCCAGTAATCGCCGTATCGTTCCGTGAGAAATCCAACGCCCTTGAAGAAAATCTCGACGAATGACACATAGAGCATCACGCCGGCCGAGAACCCCGTTGCCACCGAAAGGAAACGATAGTTGGTTCGCTTGGCCGTGAACGCGATGACACTGCCGATTCCGGTGGCCATGCCTGCAAACAGGGTCAGTCCCAATGCAAACCAGACATCTTTCATGGTCTACGCCTTCTGGCCAACGGCAAACTCAACGGCGGCGAGCGCCGTTCCTCGCCGTCCGCTGGAGTGATTTGATTTGTTAGGGAAAAACGAATCTGTCACTTTTCTCTTTTCTCACCGCATCTCCACGGTGTGCGTTTAGCCGACGCACCACTCTATTCTCGGCGCATCTTAATTTTGATGGGCGTGCCTGCCGGTCTGATCTCCTTGAGCAGCTCAGCCTCGTCGGTCTCAATTGCATCTACGCCATAGGCGATGAACCGGCGCATTGTGGATTCATCATGCACGTCCCATGCAATAACCGAAATTCCCCGCTTGTGTGCGCGCGCCACGAGAGCTTCCGTCATCCCTATTCTGTGAACATGGATGAAATCCACATCTTCTTCCAAAACATTTCCAAAACGCACGCCTCGATGGACGATCAGTGAGAGAAAGGGGACGCGGAAGACAATGGAGATGCCGACCGGAATTTCAGGCGCCAGCGACCGCACTCGTTTGACCACATTCGGATCAAACGATTTGATGAGCACACGGTTTTCGAGACGACGCTCTCTGATGAAGTCAATCAGCCGTCCTTCAATGCCGTCATGATAGGGGGTTCCGTATTTGATTTCCAGCAGGAGCTTCGTCCGATCATCAAGCACATTAACAACCTCTTGCAAGGTGGGCACTTGTTCACCTTTGAATGCATCGCTGAACCAGGTTCCGGCGTCGAGCTTCTTCAACTCGTCCAAAGTGTATTCCCGAAGATTTCCCCCTCCATTTGTTGTCCGGCTAACTGATTTGTCGTGCAAGACCACGAGGTGTCCGTCGGTCGTCTGCTGCACGTCAACCTCGAGGTATTCGACACCAAGTTCCACTGCTTTGCGAAACGCAGGCAGTGTATTTTCCGGAGCAAGCATCGGAAGGCCTCGATGGGCGATGATTGCGACGGTGCTTTTCTCGGAAGCAGACACATCTTCATGCAGAATGGCGACGTTGAAAATGAGCAGAGCTGCGCAGCATGAAAAGGGGCCGCTTTTATTTTGTATGAATTTCTGTAAACCGAATTTTCTATAAATGGTTATGCCCCCCTTTTCGTTCTATTTGGCTTGTCTAACGGCAAGCTCACTGACGTTACGAAAAATTATCTCCAACTCCTCAGAAAAGCCTTTATTGATAAGCTGTCTTTTTTCACCGTGAATTGCTGTTGCGTTATGCTAAGGCTTGCCATTTTGTTAGACCCCTGTATCGTTCCGACTTAAGCATCTCTGCTTAGCCGACTGGCCGTTTACTTCTGGGCTTTCATATAGGTTGTTACCTCCCTATATGCCAGATATAACTACCTGACCGCTACGGACAATTGTCAGGATGGGACTTTCACCCATTAGCTCAGTCACTTCGTTGGCTGCATTCCCGCTCTATGCTGGGCTTCGTAGACAATTGCTTCAACCTCTTCCTTTCGCATTTTCATTATACCTGAAAGAAAAGCCCATTTGTCAGGATAAGGATTGAGGTCCTTATCGAGAAAGAGAGAGTTTCCTTTGTCTCTTGGCATTCTCTGAAGCGGAAGGGCGATAAGACTCCTGAACCCTCCTTTTGGCATGGTATCCTGGCTCGGGAAGAGCCTGTCGTAGGAATCGAGACCCAACTGGGGATGCCTTTCCATCGTATAGGTAAGTACGGCTGAGCCGAGCTTTCGGGCCAGTGCCGTCTGAATTTGGGAATTGAAAAATATCCAGATATGCCCTCCATTACCCGATCGGGAGCGTTCGAGTGCCGCCGGAACACTCAACTCTTCACAGGTCTTTAAGAATGCCCCGGCATCTTCTTTCCATGTGGCCTTGTCGAAATCCACAGCTAAAAACCAGCAGGTCTCATCTTGAAGAAGCGGGTAGACCCCGATGGTGTGCTTTCCCGAAAGATGGTACTGGATCACATCATTTGTCACAGACAGAAGCTCCCGGTTTTCGCAATCCGAGCACCGGATACTCGGTTTGATACAGAGAGGCCGCTTCCATTCGTTGACACAGGCAGGAGAATACCCGGATTTTCCAGTTCTCGCCTCCCATCTTGCAGGGTAAACATCTTCTCGGCCACGGAAGAGACCGCGAAACAGAGCAATCTTGTCTTCGGGCGATAAGCTGTCCGCTATAGCGGCATTAGGCTTTTCTTCCGGGATGCCCACAAGAGACCTGAGCCTCCTGTTTTCTTCTCTCAGGCGAGCGCACTCCTCAATATCTGCTTTCAGTTGTTTGGCGGCGTCTTCAGATGTCATAATCCAGTAATTTTACTTACTCGCCAAGGGGACTGATAACGGTTTACTCAGTGGACTTGCTTATTTGAGCGCAAGCTTTATGTCCGGTCAAGGTCGATGATCTCTACGCGGTGGTTTGCCTCAGGATGCCTCGATGAAGGTCCTTCTGTCAGCACGACGATGTTGCCGCCCAGGTTGTGGGACCTGAGCCAATTCCGGACGTACTGACGCCAGTCCTCTGGATGTACCGGCTCATGAACAGGGGATACCCCATAGGTGAACTGGAGCCTCTGGCAGGTTGTCTCCTGTGAGCTGACCGCGGCAATCCAGACAGGAAGCCTGAACCTCGCGATGCTCCTGGCAGTGGCGCCGCTTCTGGTTGGGACGAACACTGCCGCAGGGGTGGCGTGCTCAAACACTGTCTCGACGCTCAGGGAGATAAGGTCCATGAGGCTGATGTTTTTTCCGGGGACCTGCTCCAATACGTTCTCTTTTATGGGGCAGCCGGGACGGTGGGATTCGGTGGCTGCTGCGATCCTTGCCAGCACTGCAACTGCCTCGACCGGATATTTTCCCATGGCCGACTCTCCGGAAAGCATGACGCAGTCAGTGCCGTCGAGGATGGCATTGGCGACATCAGTGGCCTCTGCCCGGGTAGGCCGCCTGTTCTCTGTCATGGATTCCAGCATCTGGGTTGCGGTGATCACCGGCTTGCCGCGCAGGTTCGCCTGACGCACCAGCCGCTTCTGGACCACGGCGATCGTTTCAATGGGTATTTCCACTCCAAGGTCTCCCCGGGCGACCATGATGCCGTCTGCCGCCTCCATAATCTCTTCAATGCGCTCCAGCGCCCTTGAACGCTCGATCTTGGCGATGACAAAGGGGTTGTAGCCGAGGGCCGCGGCCGCATTGCGGACAGAAGCAATGTCTGCGGCGCTCTCCACAAAGGACTGGCTGAGGGCATCGACTCCCTGTTCAAGGGCAAACTGCATGCACTCCCGGTCACGCGACGTGAAGGCGCTGATGCCGAGGTCGATGCCGGGCATATTAAGTCCCTTGCGGGACCGGAGCTCGCCGCCCGCGAGCACGCGGCACTGTATGTCATTGCCTTTTACATTCTCCACCACAAGTTGAATGAGTCCATCGTTGAGGAACAGGGTATCCCCGGGACTTACTGCCAGGGGCAGTCTGTTGAAGGTGACCGAGACGCGCCCGCTGTCGCCGACTATGTCGTCGGTGGTCAGGGTGAAAGGAGAGCCTGGTTTCAGCTCCACCGGCTCCCGGGCAAACCGGCCTATGCGGATCTTCGGGCCAGGCAGATCGGCCAGGATTGCAACGCGTTTGCCGACCCCGGCGGCAGAAGCACGGATGTTGCCGATAACCCTTCTGTGCTCCTCGAAGTCGCCATGGGAAAAATTAAGCCGCGCCACGTTCATGCCTGCGAGCATCATCTCTCCCAGGACCTCCGGAGAATCAGAGGACGGCCCGATGGTGCAGATGATCTTGGTCTTGTTCGCCGCCAGTGTCATGATATTTCCCTCTCTACTTTTTTGCCTTGCCCTGGCTTGCCACTGACTCCATGGCCTTTCTGACCTTTTCCGGGTCCCCCAGATAAAAGTTTCGTACCGGTCTCATGGCGTCGTCAAGTTCGTAGATGAGCGGCATCCCTGTGGGGATATTCAGTTCTGTGATGGCGTCGTCCGGAATCCCGTCAAGATATTTCACGAGGGCCCGGAGGCTGTTGCCGTGGGCCACGATGAGCGCCCGCTTCCCGGAACGCACTGCAGGTGAGATTATATCATTCCAGCAGGGGAGGAAGCGCTCCACCGTGTCTTTCAGACACTCGGCGAGAGGTATCTGTTCCGTTCGCAGGTCTTTGTACCGCCTGTCTTTTGACGGGTTCCGCGGGTCTGTTTCGTCCAGCGCCGGCGGCCTGACGTCGTAACTGCGCCGCCAGATCTTTACCTGCTGTTCACCATATTTTTCGGCTGTCTCTGCTTTGCTCAGCCCCTGGAGAGCGCCGTAATGCCGTTCGTTCAGCCTCCAGTCGCGGATCACGGGGATCCACATGAGGTCCATATTATCCAACACGATCCACAGCGTCCGGATGGCCCTCTTCAATACAGACGTGAAGGCGATGTCGAACGTATAGCCCTGTTCTCTGAGAACGCGGCCCGCTTCCTTTGCCTCCTCCACTCCTCTTTCGGAAAGGTCCACATCGGTCCATCCTGTGAAGAGGTTTTCCCTGTTCCAGATGCTCTCTCCGTGTCTCAGCAAAACCAGCTTATGCATTGTTTTCACTCCTTATTTATGATTTTTCCGCCATTGAACTTATCGCCTTTCGTCTCAGTCAATAGTGATCTCCCTGCACAGGTAGAGGTCCTGAACGGCAATGAGCCTGTTCAGCTATGAATGCGTGTGCCTGGCAAGTTCCCCGATACGGCGAGCATACTCCTTCCTCAGCGTCTCGAGATACATCTCATCCACGGCCCCGCTTTCCGTGACCACCTCGGTGAAACGCTTCGGGATACGTACACCCTCGGGATTGAAGCCCGTATCAACGCGGGTTTTCCATCTCAGTTTCTGGATGTGGCGCGATATGGCCTCCATATTTTCAGCAAGAGTCCCGTAACCCACGGAGCCCAGGCATTCTGCCAGGAGTTCATCGGCGTAGACGCTCCGGGCAAAGAGGCATGCGACCATGGAGGTGAGGAATGCGCGTCCCTGTTCATCTTTCACGAGAAAATCCGCAGCGCTTGCCACGTCCTTGCCCTTGTGCTTCTGATCGTAGGAATACCCAGCGGCATCCAGGTGGGAATGGCGGAACCCCAGGGCCTGGGAGACAAAGAATACCTCTCCTGTGGCATACCCTGCCATCTCCTGGCCGAGGACGCATGCGAACTCTCCGCCGCCGTAACGCTCGACAGCCTTCATGGTACCCTGGCCCAGCAGCCGGTAAAAATCGTTGGTTCCAAGCGCAAGATGACGGATAGCCTCCTTGTATGATCCGGCATCGCCGAACTTCACGGGGACGATGGTCTCCTTCTCAGAGATAATGCCTTTCTCCAAGGCCTCAGTGGCCCAGGCCAGCGCCACGCCGCCGGACATTGCGTCAAGGCCCATCTTCTCCACCACGTCGAGGATCGAGAGCACCGCGAAGCAGTCATTGACGCCCAGCATGGAGCCCGTCGCAAAGATCGGTTCATGGTCGTAGGACACCTGCCGGTACAGATACCGGTTCTCCTCCATAAACTTTTCACGCACAAACCCGAGGTGTATGCATCCGATGGGACACCCGGAGCATGCGGCGTTACGAAGCAGTGCGTCCCTGGCGAACCTCTCGCCGGTGATGCCCTCGACGGCGGGGTCGCTCGTCTTCTGGAGGTTCCTGACGGGAAGGGCCTTAATCTCGTTCAGCACCGCCATGTTAACGGGCGTGCCGAGGTTATGGTACTTGCTCATCATGTCGGTGCCGGTAAGCCGCTTGTACACTTCCCCGAAAAGATCCTGGTACTCCTTGCTTTCCACAAGGGGGAAGACCCCGTCACCTTGTATTACAATAGCCTTCAGGTTCTTGGCGCCCATGACGCTGCCCCCGCCGAGCCTTCCGAAATGACGGTAGGAGTCCACATTTATGCAGGCCATTGCAGAACCACTCTCGCCCGCCGGCCCGATGCGGAGGATGCTCCGGTGGCCTGATCCTTTCTCGGTGCGGCGGAGCATCTTGCCGGTGGCATATACGTCAGCGCCCCAGAGGTGCTTTACGTTTTTGAGTTCGAGGTGGTGTGAGCCTATGGAGAGGCATGAGGCCTGGCCGGCCTTCCCGGTGATAACGAGGGCGTCAAGGTCGGCAAAGCGCAGGCACAGCGCGGAGCGGCCGCCGGCGTGGCTTTCCGCGTACTGGTCGTGATAGGGTGACTTGAAGGCGCAGACGGTCTTGCTCATGAGGGGGAAGTATCCGGTGAGGGGCCCGATGGTAAATATCAGCGGCTGTTCAGGATCGTTCCACGGTCTGTCAGGTTTGCCGTACTTGCTGAACAGTTCAGCGGCCAGACCGCTTCCCCCTGCCACGGTATCCCTGCCTCCGAGGTCAACCACGCTCCCTTTTCCAAATGCGAGATCAACCACCAGCACTCTGAAATAATCTCTGATCACCCGGAAACTCCCGTCTGATGCACGCCGGCGGCATCGATCATCTCGAGGCATTGGTGGGGACAGAACGGCACGCATTGGCCGCAATGAATACAGACGTAAGGCTCCCCCGAGGCATCTAGGTAGATCGCATCCACAGGGCAGGCTGCTGCACATTGCCTGCAGCGGATGCAGAGTTTCATTTTCGCTATTACTCCTCCCCCGCGGCGCTGGGAATAGGCTTCGGTGGGGCAAGCCTGCGCGCAGGGGGCAGGGTCGCACGCAAGGCACGTCTTGGCCTCGAACCCGCTGGATAATCCCCCTGAGGAGATGATGCGGATGCCTGCGGCATCCCAGGAAAGCCTTTTATGCACGAGTCGCGCACACGCCAGGGAACAGGAGTGGCAGCCGATGCACCGTTCCATCCTGCCGGCAACAAGAATTTTCATAGGTAAGCCTCCCTCCGGCATCCCAAAAGCTTTGATTTGACAATGGCGAGAGATCTATTTTGTCACCAGCATTATATCAGGTTTCAAAGGCGCCTGCAACATTTCCAGCATTTCGCATCACTGATTATTTTGAAGGTTGCATCAATTTCGTGCACGGCGTATTTGCCCTTCTCATTTCTGTAACCGACATAATATCTCCCCGTTTTCTTATGGTATATGTCTGCATTCATAGGATAAAGCCTGTCCCCTACCACTTCAAAAAAGTTGTTCCCCTTCCTGTAATACCATGCCATACTGGGGCCTTGATAGCATCAATGGTGAACTCTTCCTCAGCGACGAATGTATTCCTGTTTTCTTCATAGAATATGGTGGAGGAAAAGGGATAAAAGCTCTCAGGCTCTATCCACTCGCCGTAATGAGGGTCTTTAAAGAGCATCCGCCTTTTATGGTCGTCGTGGCAATGGGTGACTATGAGGCCCCTGATATCCTTCAGTCCGTGGCCGCCGATCTGCTGGAAAAAGGGGGCGCCGCAGTCAATGAGGAAACTGGACCGGCCTATGGTAATCTGGTAACCGATGCTCTTACCCATTCTCGAGAAAGGGCCGTAGTCGCCGAGGAGAGGATACGTATGGTAATACCGGCGTCATCTTAACAATTTTAGCATAATCTCATGTTTGCACAAAAGCTTTTTGACGGGCAGAAGGCAATAATGAAGCAGCATTAGGGTATAATGGATTTGGCATACATAGTGTTTTCCTCTTTGCCCAAAAATGAACGGGAGACAAAAGAACAACTATCGTTAATGCTATGAATACTCGTGAAAGCATCGCTGTAACGGTATCTGAAGCCGGACAGAGGATTGACATATTTCTTACCGGGAAGACCGGCATAACACGGTCGCAGATACAGAAACTCATGGATAAAGGTGATGTGCTGGTGAACGGCATCCCGGTGAGCCGGAATTACCGGGTGAAGCCATCTGACCGCATTATCGTCCAGGTTCCCGCTGAGAAAACCGGTGAGCTTACCCCGGAGCCGATACCAGTCGAAATACTTTATCAGGATGAATATATCGTGGTGGTGAACAAACCTCCGGGCATGGTGGTGTATCCTGCTGCGGGCCATGGACATGGTACGCTCATGAACGCCCTGGCGCACCATTGCGGAAGGCTTGCCTCTGTGGGCGGCCCCCTGAGACCGGGGGTAGTGCATAGACTGGATAAAGATACCTCCGGGGTTATGGTCATTGCCGCAGCCGACAGCGCATACTATGATCTTGTGGAACAGTTCAGGCGCCGGACAATAAAAAGAAGGTACGTTACTCTGGTCCACGGGAACATCAGGGGAGATGCAGGTGAAATTGCCCTTCCCATAGGCCGCTCAGAGTCGGACAGGAAGAAGATGTCCACAAGGGTGAGAAGGGGGAAAGAAGCGGTGACGAGATGGAAAGTCCTTGAACGGTTCGGCATTGCCACGCTGCTGGAGGCGCACCTGGGCACGGGAAGGACGCATCAGATCAGGGTGCACCTCTCTTCCCTCGGGCATCCTGTGCTCGGGGACAAGACCTACGGCAGAAAAACCGAACTGGACATAAGAAAGAAAAAGGTCTCCCTTCCACGGCAGATGCTCCATGCCGAGATGCTGGGATTTACCCATCCTGCTTCCGGCGAATATATGGAGTTTTCCAGTCCATTGCCCGAGGACATGAGAGATGTCCTCAAGGAGCTAAAATCTGCCCTGTAAGGAGCTCTCCGATGAAAAAAAATGACAAGCGACGTCTCCATCATTCAAGAGATTTTCAAGTTCAGTGTTTCCCGCCTGCAGGTGTGATACCCATACTGAAGTGTCAACGAGTACCATCCTTTTAGCTTGCTGTTTTCCTGCGAGGTATTGTTTTCAGTATTTGGCAAGCCTTTTACTGCTTTCCCTCGCAATCAATGCCTCCAGGCCTAACTTGACAAGGGAAGTCTTGTCCTTAATGCCGGTCAACCTCGTTGCCCTTTCAAGCAACTCGTCTTCGATGTTTAATGTTGTTCTCATATGCCTTGACCTCATGTGTATGCGATATTATATGCTTTAGTATGCATTATCGATGCATATCAGTCAGCAGTTTTCTTGTATCTTCCCAGATAACAGTAAAATCAGGGGGGCGGTTTACCGCATCCGCTGTATTGAATTGTGTAGCCCGGCACGGGCGTGAGCTTATGGGGTGAAAGTCCCCTGTACGAGAACCCGGAGGTGTTCATAGTAATGGAGACTACCAAAAGTACGAGCCGAAGGCAAGGGCGGAAGGGTGACCGAATCCGGGGAGATCTGTTTGCCGTGCGACAGGACAGTCACGAGAGAGGGCCGGAAAGAGTCCACCCGGTTGACCAAGAACCCGGCATATCCGATAGCTGTTACCGGATATGAGTCCCAAAGGGAAACACGAAACAAACACCGCCTCATGATGAGCCCTGTAGCGCCCTGTATGGAGACATACCGGGTGAGCAGACAGAAGTCAGCAGAGGGCATATTTGTAGGGGCGGGGTGCCCCCGCCCTGAAGGCTTCCATTTTTCTTAATTTAGGATAGATATAATTCCGCTGAATAGTAACACAAGCAGTCCCAAACAAAAATTCACTTTGACCAAATTCAGGGACAATTTCTGTAAAGATGCTTTCTCGGAAGCAGGTTCTGTTCTTGCAATCCTGGGAGCTAATACCAAACCTCTATAAAAATGGATAGCGACCATTCCTAACACCAAAACATGCTTCACGATTAAACCCAAAGACCAACTGTTACCAAAATTACCAAGTCCTGAAAACTGCTTATTAACGGCGGTTAATACCGCCCCAGTAACAATCAAGAGAATTATACTATAGTTCGCTATGGGAGTGAATCTCTTTGAAATTTCACCCATCAGCTTGCCAGCCTCTACACCTAAAACTTGCTTTGCTGACGGTATTGCAATAAAGAGGATGAAAGTAATTCCTCCAATCCATATAACTGTTGCGATGAGATGCAGCCAATAAGATCCCGCTAATATTATCTCTCTCATTTTGTCCTCCGTATGATTTTAAAGAGCGAGGGCGAATTGATTTTTTCAATTCACCCTCACAAAAGATTTACTACTTCGTCTTCATGGGCGGAATGCAACCGCAGCCACAGGAACACTTTGAGTCGCTCTTAACTTCGGACTTTTTTTCTTCAGGCTGTTTTTTGATCCCTTTGATGTCCTTTGTCATTGTTCTCACCTCCTTTCTGATTAAGTTACTGCTCATTAACTTATATAGAAGGGTAAAAAATTTTCCCCCCTTATTTTGTTTTTGGAACTTCCTTGTTTATTCTTTTCATACTTACCTGTCCGCCTAAGCAACCACAGGCGCAAATACGATTAAGCCTTTGACGACATTTTTCAAGAGCATCTTTATTCAAAGAATAATAAATCCAGTATCCTTGCCTCTCATCTTTCACAAGGCCGGCAGCTTTGAGTACCCGCAAGTGTTGGGATACTGCTGATTGCGTTACCCCGAAAACCTCAGCTAAGGCGTTAACGCTCCTGGATCCTTTCTTTAGCAGTTCGATAATCTCTATTCTTTTATCAACTGAAAGAATTTTAAATAAGTCTGCTGCTTCTTTCACGGCTTATCTTCCTTATAAGTTAATTAGTATAAACTAATATCAATTTACCACGTCTATTCTGTAATGTCAAGCATTTTTTATGGTTTGTTTTTATGGCTGCTATTTACGCACAACGATTACTATACGACTTTCCGGTTCTCCGAGTTCATGTCTAAACTATAGCATCAGACTTCACGGATTTCTCAAAGAGACAAAATCACGCAAAATCAATGGCCACATCTTTGCGGCGCTTCGCATTTTGTGATATTGCGGACGAAAGCGAACTTCGTAATTTCGATGTCATTCCCGCTTGTCGGGAATCGTTCTCACGAGCCTGCTGAAAGAAGATGATAGCAAGAAAGATTCCGAACAAGTCGGAATGACAAACAATGAAAAACAGTGGCTTTCGGGATATGGAGCTGCTGTTATCTGAACACAATAGCCTTTGTCCTTGACACTCTTGGGGGAGGGGCGGGCGCTGTCGAAGGATATCCCACCGGTACGATGGCTATAGGCCGCAAATTATGGGGAAGATCCAAGATCTCGAACACTCTGTCTTCCCTGAACGCCCCTACCCAGACAGTGCCAAGACCATTTTCATGAGCGACGAGCATCATCCCCATGATGCTGGCTGCCACGTCCTCTATGGAGTAGAGGTTTACACCCCTGTCGCCGTATCTCCCGGAGATCATGTTGTCCGTGCAGGCCACGATCACCAGGGGCGCTTCCGCAATGAAACTCTGTCCGAGGGCCGCTGAGACGATTTCTTTCTTCAGTGTGGCATCCTGAATGAAATAGAACTTCCTTGACTGAAGGTTCCCGGCACTGGGAGCCCAGAGCAAGGTATCAACGAGCTTATCGATAACGCCCTTGGGGATGTCTTTTTTCTGAAAATTTCTGATGCTTCTCCTTTCCTTGACAGCCTTTAGAATTTCCATGG
>CAMTVV010000155.1:0-2952 GCA_947085305.1 uncultured Nitrospiraceae bacterium | reverse complement strand
GGGCTCCAGGGCAGTGATCTGCGCATCAACAGGCAATACCTCTGCGTCAGCGGCCGCTTATGCGGCGCGGGCAGGGATAAAGGCGATTGTGATCATCCCTGAGGGGAAGATTGCCCAGGGCAAACTTGCCCAGGCCCTTATCCACGGCGCGCATGTGTTGCAGATCGAAGGGAACTTTGATGATTCGCTCAAAATTGTAAGGGTCTTATCAGAAAAGTACCCTGTTACCCTTGTAAACTCCATCAATCCTTTTCGTCTTGAGGGGCAGAAGTCCGCAGCCTTTGAGATCTGCGATGTTCTCGGCGCAGCTCCTGAATTCCATGCCCTGCCGGTTGGGAACGCCGGAAATATCACTGCCTACTGGAAGGGATATAAAGAGTTTAAGGACAGGAACAGGGTAAAGAGCTTGCCGGTGATGCTTGGGTTTCAGGCCGCAGGCGCAGCTCCCATTGTCCTGGGACATCCTGTGGAAAAACCCGAGACTATAGCAACCGCCATCAGGATAGGCAAACCCGCAAGCTGGAAGGGCGCGGAGGCGGCGAGGGATGAATCAGGAGGAAGAATAGAAGCGGTGACTGATGAAGAGATCCTGAGGGCCTACGGGCTCATCGCATCTACCGAAGGGATATTCTGTGAACCTGCTTCTGCAGCATCCGTTGCAGGTGTTATAAAATTGTATAAGGAAGGATATTTCAGGAAGGGCGCCACCGTGGTCTGTACCCTGACAGGACACGGGCTGAAAGACCCTGACACTGTTTTCAAGGTAGCAGGGCAACCCTTGAAGATAAAGGCAGAAATAGACGCAGTTTCGAAGGCTGTGGAGTCAATACTATGAAATACATCGTTATCATCGGTGACGGGATGGCAGACAGGCCCTTAAAGGAGATGGAGGGGAAAACGCCGCTTAAGAAGGCATTTACTCCGAACATGGACAGGCTTGCGAGGGAAGGTATTATCGGCACGGTCAGAACCATCCCACCTGGATTTCATCCTGGCTCTGACGTGGCGAACCTGAGCATCCTCGGGTATGACCCAGGGAAATTCTATAGCGGCCGGGCCCCCCTTGAAGCGGCAAGCATGGGGGTTGACCTGAATGAGGGCGATGTGGCGTACCGTTGCAACCTGGTCACCCTTAAATTCGACAAAGAGCGAACGAGGGCGGTGATGGAAGATTACAGCGGGGGGCATATATCCACGGACGAAGCAAGGAAGCTCATAAGCGATATCAACAGGGAACTTGGAACTGATGACATCCGGTTCTATCCAGGGGTGAGTTACAGGCATCTCATGGTATGGCGGAACGGCGCGCTGGATGTGGAATGCGCGCCTCCGCACGACATTACGGAAAAGGAGATTGCCGACTACCTGCCCTCAGGCCAGGGTGAAGAAGTCTTAAGGAATCTTATGAGGTCGTCGGTGGGGGTGCTTAACTGTCACCCGGTGAATAAGGAACGGGTTTTAAAGGGAAAGAAGCCGGCCAACAGCATATGGCTCTGGGGACAGGGGAGAAAACCGCAGCTGCCGACCTTCAGGGAAAAATATTCCCTTGAAGGCGCGCTGGTGTCGGCAGTGGATCTCACAAAGGGACTGGGAGTTTGCGTGGGATTTGAGATACTCAGGGTTCCCGGCGTCACGGGGTATCTCGATACCAACTACCTGGGAAAGGCGGAGTACTCTCTGAAGGCCCTGGAAAAATGCGACTTTGTCTATATTCATGTGGAGGCGCCGGATGAGGCTGGACATTCAGGCAATTACAGGGACAAGGTGCAGGCCATTGAGGACATTGACGCCCTTGTTGTGGGAACTGTTCTGCGGGGAGCAAAGGCATTTGAAGAATACCGCATCCTGCTGATGCCCGATCATGCTACTCCCATCGAACTGAGAACACACACCAGCGAGCCGGTCCCTTTTGCGATCTATGACAGCCGCGCAAAGAGGAACAACGAAGGCGCTGCCTTTAATGAAGACATTGCAGAGAGAAAGGATATCATGGTGGTTGAGGAAGGGCATACCCTCATGGACTTCTTTATCAGAGGGGAATAGCGCTCTTCTCGCTTTTTTTCAACACGCTTCCCTGACTCTGTTCAGCGCTTTTATGGTATTGTATGGCAACTTCGTAAGCAATAGCTGAGTGGTCGGCGGAAGGTTCACTTCCCTGACAACTGAGTTCTCCTTTTGCCGTCTCTCTGCGGTTTCTGATCATCCCGGTTATAACCTGGGTGAGATCGAACCCGCCGTCAATACAGCCCCTGCTCAAACAATCTACCCTGAACAAAGCATAACTGCCGGGAAAGAAATTAACGATCCGGGGCAGCGATTTTTGTATTCCCCTCTGATTGTACATCATGCTGATGACGATGCCTGCAACCTCAGGGAATTGTGCAGCCACAAAACCTGCTTCGACTCTCCGTTCCTGCCTTTCTATCCTTGCCGCATTCTTTCTGCTGTTCATGCTGTTATTCATGTTCCTCCCGAATGAAAAGGCCCCTCCACGAGGAAGGGGCCTTCTTCAGCTAATTACAGTTTGACGACATTGATTGCCTTGGGGCCTTTCGGACCCTTTTCAGTATCAAAGCTGACCTTGTCACCCTCGGCAAGACTCTTAAAGCCATTGCCCTGGATGGACGTATGGTGTACAAAAGCTTCACTTCCGTCTTCATTTGCAATGAATCCAAAACCTTTGCTGTCGTTAAACCACTTCACAGTTCCCTGTTCCATTTCTTCTACCTCCTTTTCTATAGACTCAAATCTTAGAAGGCCTCAACAAAAAAGGCCACAAAGTCAAAAGTCTTTGTGGCCTCATAAACGGCAAAAACTTCCAAAATTCTATAATTAGGATAGCATGTCCCCTAACACTTAGTCAAGGGAAATCTGGATCCCGAAAAATAGACATAGAAAGTTGTCATTCCTCTCCAACCCCCTCCCCTTGCGGGAGGGGGCGAGGGGGAGGGG
>CAMTVV010000154.1:0-4015 GCA_947085305.1 uncultured Nitrospiraceae bacterium | reverse complement strand
TATGAAAATAGGGACAGCGACCATTTGATTTGGGGCGGGCGGAAGCCCGCCCCTCTTTGTCGTTCAGTTTGAAATCATGTAGATGGAATGCTATTATAAAAATAAAATTATTCAGGAGGACAAGAGAATGCTCGAAACAAAAATAGACCTACCACATGTCTTGAAACGCATGACAGAGCTTAGATCTGAATTCGATGAGATTATCGAAGAGCTCGAGATGTTGAGTAATCCCAGGATAAGAAAACAGATAGAAGCATCTCTAAAGGCCGAAAGGGAAGGCAGAACAAGAAAACATACACTGCCTGAGCTTAAGAAAGCCATCGGTCTTCAGGCGTGAAAATCGAAATTGATCCGGGGCTGCTGAAAGAGATCAGAAGACTCGATAAGGGGCTCAGGGAAAGATTTTATAAGGGAATTGAAAAGGTGGTTGCAAACCCGGACGCCGGGAAACCATTGCAGTATGATTTTAAAGGTTGCAGAAGAGTAAGGATTGACCCGTTCAGGGTCATTTATAAGGTTAAGGAAGACACTATTCTCATTCTTGCCTTTGAACATAGAGGCAGTGCTTATAAAAGGAGCTGAAGAGAGCAAGTGGGGGGCGGGTAAAAGCCCGCCCCTTTTTGTTTGTTCAATCTGTTATGCTGAATTAATTTCAGCATACCTTGAGAGCCTGAGACTGTTAATATGAGACCCTGAAACGAGTTCAGGGTGACAAAGAAGTGGATTTCTCGAATGCCTCATAGCGGAAAAGTATTGTAAAAATCCCTGTAGTTGCCTTAAAATTCATAGGTGTCAATTCTTGACAGGATAACGGAGAAAAAGAGGGAAAGGCTCGATTACGTAAAGAGAAGGGTTCCTCTCAGTGACCTCAGGGCGCAGATTGCGGACGCTGAAAAGCCCCGTGACTTCAGGAGCGCCATCAGGAAGGGGAAGGGACAGATCAGGCTCATTGCCGAGATAAAGCAGGCATCGCCGTCAAAAGGGGCAATACGAAAAGATTTCGACCTGCAGGGCATTGCCCGTATCTATGAGGAGAAGCCCGTGGACGCTGTTTCCGTGCTGACTGAAGAGGACTTTTTTTGCGGCGACCTGAAGTATATCCCCTTAGTGAAAGGCTTTGTCACGAAGCCGGTACTGAGGAAGGATTTTATTTTTGACGAGTATCAGATATACGAGTCAAGGGCGTGGGGCGCAGACGCCATCCTCCTCATTGCATCGCTGCTGGAAAAGGTTCAGGCTGAAGAATACCTTGCCTTTTGCAATGAACTGGGGCTCTCCGTTCTTTTCGAGGTTCACTATCTTGACGAGCTGGAGAAGGCCTTGCGTGTGAATGCGGATATCATCGGGATCAACAACAGGGACCTGAAAACCCTCGCGGTGGACCTCAACACAACGTTCCAACTGAAAAAGGAGATACCCCCTGACAGGATCGTGGTGAGCGAAAGTGGAATAAAGACAAGGGATGATATGCTGAGGCTGGACAATGCCGGTGTGGATGCGGTCCTTGTCGGCACATCCCTGATGGAAGCAGAAGACATCGGGAAAAAGATTGATGAACTCGTGGGATAGCGCAAAACTCAGGATTTAAATTTAAAATAATGGAGCCTTTTGCAAAACTATTTAAACCACAGAGACACAGAGTAAAAGACTCTTGCCACAGAGTTCACAGAGGACACAGAGTTTTTCAATCACGGATGAACACGGATAAATCATATCTTTTTTCATTTCTGAATCCGTGTTCATCCGTGGCTAAAAGACTTTTCCTTTTTTTTCTCTGTGATCTCTGTGACCTCTGTGGTTAGGACTTTTGCATTTTATTTTTTGAATTTTGAACCAATACGAAGGAGGACAAGATGAAGGAAACAAAGATAGTGCTCTCCGACAAAGAGCTCCCGAAACAGTGGTATAACATCATGGCTGACATGCCGAATCTCCCGAAGCCGCCGCTGCATCCCGGAACCCTTAAGCCAGTGGGGCCCGATGACCTTTCGCCCATATTCCCCATGTCCCTCATCGAACAGGAGGTTTCGACCCAGCGGTGGATCGACATCCCAGAGGAGGTCCTTGATATCTATACCCTCTGGAGACCTTCACCCCTTTACCGTGCACACAGACTGGAGAAGGCCCTGGGCACCCCGGCGAAGATATATTACAAGTATGAAGGGGTGAGCCCTGCCGGCAGCCACAAACCCAATACCTCCATTCCCCAGGCCTATTACAACAAAAAGGCAGGGATCAGGAGGATTGCAACAGAGACAGGGGCGGGCCAGTGGGGCTCTGCTATGGCCCTTGGGGGGAGACTCTTCGGCCTTGAGGTGACCGTATATATGGTCAAAGTAAGCTATGATCAGAAGCCTTACAGGAGAATCGCCATGGAGACCTGGGGGGCAACGGTACACCCCAGCCCGTCAACCGTTACGAATTCAGGGAGAAAGATTTTTGAGGCTGATCCCAACTGCCCCGGAAGCCTCGGCATTGCCATATCAGAGGCGGTGGAGGATGCTGCAACCCACGGCGATACGAACTATTCCCTGGGTTCCGTGCTGAACCACGTTCTGCTTCACCAGACGGTGATCGGGCTTGAGGCGAAAAAGCAATTTGAGGTTGTGGGCGATTATCCTGATGTGATTATAGGATGCTGTGGAGGCGGGAGCAATCTGGGAGGGGTAAGCTTTCCATTTCTCTATGACAAGATACACGGGAAAGACCTGAGGGTCATAGCTGTGGAGCCTATCTCGTGCCCCACGCTGACCAAGGGTGAATTCAGGTATGATTTCGGGGACACCGCCGGGCTGACTCCATATCTCATGATGTATACCCTGGGGCATGACTTTGTGCCGCCGGGGATACACGCAGGCGGACTGAGATATCATGCCGGCGCACCGCTTATATGCCAGCTTTATCATGATAAATTGATCGAGGCGGTTTCCTACGGTCAGACTGTGATCTTCGAAGCGGCGATCAGTTTTGCCAAATCCGAGGGCATAATCCCCGCCCCTGAGAGCGCACACGCCATAAGGGCGGCCATGGATGAGGCCATCAGATGCAAAGAGGAGGGCAAGCAGAAAACGATCTTCTTCAACCTCAGCGGTCACGGCAACTTTGACCTCACCGCCTATGCTGACTATATTGCCGGCAAACTGGAAGACTACGCATACCCTGACGAGAAGATAAAAGAAGCCCTGGCAAAGTTGCCGGTTATCGGATAACAAAAAGCGTGTAGCGATTAGGGTGAGTTCCATGGTTAAAGTCAAGATATGCGGCATTACCAACAGTGACGACGCTCTCGCTGCAGTGGAGTTCGGCGCGGATGCCCTGGGGTTCGTTTTCTTTAAGGGAAGTCCGCGTTATATTTCCCCTGACGATGCAGGGAACATCATCCGCAGGCTGCCCCCTTTTATCACGGCAGTGGGTGTTTTTGTTGATGAGAAGACAGAGGAGATGGAGAAGATCATGAGCCGAGCGTTGATCGACAGCGCTCAACTGCACGGTCACGAACCGCCGGAGGCGTGTCTCATGAACAGGAGGGTTATAAAGGCAATCAGGGTGAAGGAATTGAGCGACCTTGAACCGCTGAAACACTACCGCGTCTCTGCGTTTCTCCTGGATACCTATACACCGGAGTCCTTCGGGGGCACGGGCCGGCTATTCAGCTGGGATATTGCGGTGGAGGCGAAGCAGTTCGGGAGGATAATCATTGCCGGCGGCCTTAGTCCGGATAATGTTGAGAAAGCCGTCAGATGGGTCAGGCCCTATGCTGTGGATGTGAGCAGCGGGGTGGAGGAAGCAAAAGGGAAAAAGGACCACAAGAAGCTGAGGCTCTTCATCGAGAGGGCCAAGGCTGTCTGAGACCGAAAAATAGATATAGAAATTCCCCAATAGTCCCCTCTCCCTTGATGGGAGAGGGAAAGGGTGAGGGTGAACAATAACCATTAAGATTACCCTTCCCACTCGCCCCCTTACCCTCACTATCCCCCTCACCCTCGCCCTCTCCCCAAAGGGGAGAGGGGTCCCC
>CAMTVV010000153.1:0-10063 GCA_947085305.1 uncultured Nitrospiraceae bacterium | reverse complement strand
GGAATAAATGTAAATCATAAATAGGGACACATCCCAATTAAGGGGAAATTAGGGAGGGTGCCCATTAAAGGCAATGATGAAGAATAAAGACATAAGGCAGTTGCAAGGAATCTTGATGCTGAGGCAGGGGAAATAAAATGGGATGTGTCCCTATTTATCCCTGTTCAAACGCTGGCTTGCAAAAGCGGGCTGCGAGCGGGTGCAGGAAACAGACAAGGGTTACGCCGCCAGCTCCCTTAGAATTTCCGGATGCTTTGCAGCAATGCGTAGAAGTGTGCGGGCTGCGCCTGAGGGACTCCGGCGGTTGTGTTCCCAATCGCGCAGGGTGCGCGGTGAAATGCCAAGAAGGGCCGCGAACTTTTCCTGCGACAGTCCGGTCTTGGAACGTGCTTCGGCTACCAGCGAACGGTCTGCGGGAATGATCTCATCTTTTTCAATAGTGCCGTCCTTGCGCATCACCAGGCGACGCAGTGAGCCATCAGGCTGCGGAATGAACTGCGTTTTTCTCGCCCATTCCACCCTGCCCTTGTCAATGGATTTGAGAAAACGTTTTACGGATTCTTTAGCTCTGCTCATTTTCGAATACCTCCTTGATTCGTTTCAGCCACGTGTGCGGCACATCGTCCCGCTCTCCTTTTCCATAAGCCGTGACCAGGACGATCCGACCTTGTGTAACCCCGAGAAAATAAATTACCCGGGAGCCGCCGCGTTTCCCTTTGCCCTTCGCTGCCCACCGCAGCTTGCGGCATCCTCCGGTTCCAGGAATAACATTGCCGGCTTCGGGATGATCACACAGAAAAGCCTGAAGGGCGAGAAACTCGCTGTCGGAAAACAACGTGTCTCTCAATTCAGCGAATGGCGGCAATTCGATGAACTCCCAAAACATAATCAAATATACGGCAATGCCGCATATAAAGTCAAGAAAGAAATGAGACTCTTATGACCGAACCCATTCTTCCTCCATTAAAGCCGATCCCCATCAAGGACCGCGTCTCAGTCGTGAAATAAAATGGGATGTGTCCCTATTTATCAGAGGTCTATTTTCAATGATATTCTGCTCTCTTTCGGCTTAATGGACTTGATGTCCGCGACGGCGCCCTTTCCGCCTTATGAGTCATCTTCTTTGTCTTGCCTGTCTTTGGTTTTACTGCCCCCTGTTTCCCTGGAGCCGTCGTCTCGCCGACTGCCTTCTTTGTTCCCTTTGTCCCTTTCCTGCGGGCTGGGCTCTTCGCCGTTGATTTGACTCTTCCGGATGATTCTTTTTTTATGCTCTTGCGGAGCATAGACGAAACGGTGTCCCCTGAGGAGACTGAGGAAACAGTCACTATGTCTTGTTCCAGCTCGATGCCGAATGTGGCCGACAGCTCGGTCTCATCAATAATCCTGGAGCTTTTTCCTGAGGCCCTGGCCAACAGTTTATCTTTATGTTCCGTAATCGCCTGCCGTATGAGATTGCCCATCTCCACATTTCTCATTCTGAAGAAAAGATCAGGGTTCTCATCGAGTCGCGCTCCGATACCGTAAAGCGTTGCCGCCACGTGTTTGCACATGCCGGCCCAGTCCGGACAGGAGCAATTGAAGGCGATTTCCTTCGGGGATGGGAACATGCCTGAATCCCTGCGGGTAAATATCTCTCCTATTGCCCTGGGGAAACTCCCGTTGATGAGTTCCTGCAGCGATTCGAACATGCCCTGGCATTGCTCAAGGATCGTTTGCCATATCTCCTCCCGGAGCTTCTTTATGCTGACACTCACTGAATAGGGATTCGACCGCGACCCCTGAACAAGGGCCCTCACCTCTCCGGGGGCAATCTGAAGATCGAGGACCGCGCCGTGGCGGACATAACTCCGTCCCCTGCCGATGCGGTTATGGTAGTCTGCGTATCGCTCAAGATTGAGGTTCCATGCCTTGCCCCACCAGGTGCGCGCGAGCGAGGAGCCCTGAAGTATCACCGGCTTCAGATGCGGGTTCTTTTTGGACAGCTCTTTCAGTTTCCTGGTCGTCTTCGCTTTTTTCTCGGATACCGATACATATCTCGGAAAACCCCAGTATGACATTGTTATGCTCCTTACTTTTTATATAAATTGCCGGTATATTTTATATGATCAGAGCGACAATGAAAAGAGATCCAGGAGTTCGGTGTTATTCATTTCCGTTATCCAGTCTTCGCTTCCCGGTTGAACCACTTCCTGAGCAAGCTTCATTTTGCTTTCTATCATGTTGTCGATCTTCTCCTCAATTGTTCCTTTTGTCAGAAACTTATGGACTATCACGCTCTTTTTCTGGCCTATCCTGAAGGCCCGGTCGGTTGCCTGGTTCTCGACAGCGGGGTTCCACCATCGGTCAAAGTGAATGACGTGATTCGCTGCCGTGAGGTTCAGCCCGACGCCTCCGGCTCTTAGTGAGAGCACCATGAACGGGACATAGGCGCTGCCCTGGAAGTTGTCGATTAGGTCCTTCCTCTTTGCCACGGCGGTGCTGCCGTGCAGAACAAGACCTTCCCTTCCGAAGACCTTGTCAAGGAATATCTTGAGAGGTCCGGTTATCTCCCTGAACTGCGTAAAGACCAGCGCCTTTTCTCTCTTTTCAAGGATGGTTTCGCAGATTTCCCTGAGGCGTTCGAACTTGCCGCTGTCATCTTCATCGTATTGACCGGTTCCGAGGTACTGGTCAGGGTGATTGCAGAGCTGCTTGAATTTCATGAGTGAAGAAAGGATCAACCCCTTCCTTTGAATGCCTTCCGTCTGCTCAATCGTCTCTCTGAGGTCACGGACCAGCTCTTTATAAAGGAGAAGCTGTTTTTTGCTCAAAGAGGCGTACGTCTTCATTTCGACCTTTTCGGGCAGGTCGGATATGACTGTTTTGTCTGTTTTAAGTCTTCTCAGGATATAGGGACTGATAATCCGTCTTAGTTTTGCATAACCTTCAGGAGACTGGTGAAGCCCCTTAGAGAATCTGCTGAACTCTTCGGCGCTTCCGAGAAGTCCGGGGTTGATGAAATCGAACAACGACCAGAGGTCGGACAGCCTATTCTCCACCGGGGTGCCGGTCATGACGATCCTGTTTAACGCCTTAAGCTTCTTAAGGCTCCGGGTCTGCTTTGCGCCGGGGTTCTTTATCGCCTGGGCTTCATCGAGGATAACGTAGTTCCATTCATGCTCATGCAGCCACTCATACTTCTGCGCCAGTGAATAAGTCGTAATAACCAGGTCACTGCTTTTGAGCGCGTCACGATCTGCAGAAGCCATCCTTCTTCCCAAAGGCGCGCCGGGATGCGCGATGGAGAATGCCAGGTCAGGCGCAAATCTGGCGAGCTCATTTTCCCAGTTAGAAAGCAGAGATGCAGGGATAACGAGCAGACTCGGCAGGCCGGTCTTCTGAGACTTGATGATAGTGAGCAGGGCGATGACCTGGACGGTCTTTCCGAGCCCCATATCATCCGCCAGGCAGATCCCGAGTTTCAGTGAATGGAGGAAACTGAGCCAGTTCACTCCCTTCTGCTGGTACGGGCGCAGATCAGCCTTAAGTGATTTCCCCACCTGTGCGGCATCAATCAGTTCGGGATTGCGCAGCTTTTTCAGCACTGTATCGAGCCATCTGCCGTTTGCGACTGCGACGTCCTGCGAGTCATACGCGATGCCCAGGGCCGCTTTAGGGTTCAGCTGCATACGCATTGCGTCCCTGAAGCTGAAGTCGCCCGCCGCTATCAGCTCCTGTGATGTCTCGTACGCGGCGAGCGTCTGCTTCAACTTCTCGGGATCAACAGCGACCCATTTGTTCTTGATCCATGCGAGTCCCTCGGATTTCAACAGCAGGCGCCGCGCCTCTTCTTCGGTAATGACCATATCCCCGAGAAGAAGCTCAGGCCTGAAGTCCATGAGCGCATCCATCCCTACGTGAGACGGCTGATTATCTCCGGCAGTGATGCGAAGTTTCGGACCTTGAGTGGTTCCCTTCCACCAGTTCGGGATTCTGCAGAGGATGCCGGCGCTCTCATACACGGGGATCTCTTTTAAGAAGGTGTATGCCTCCTGTGCCGTCATCGCGAGGGGATAAAATATCTCCCCCGATTCCACCATATCTCCGATCAGTCGGCTCTCCTTGGCGGCAAGGTGGACAGTTGAAAGGAGCTCCAGAAGCTTTTCATTGTCTCTGCCGAATTCTTCAAGGGCATATTTCAGGGGGAGATGCCTGGATGCTCCATCGGCGGTCAGACCTGTTGAATAAGTTGCAAGGAAGGCAAAGGGGGCGTCATCCTTTTTGTTCTCAACCAGATGGAAATATACCCGGCCTACCAGATGGACATTCGGGCTGTACGCCTTGATAAACTCCTCTACAGTCCCCTTGTAAATCTTAACGCCCTCTGCAAAACATCGGCAAAGCCTGTCCCATATGTTCTCAAGCAGGCCGGCACTCAAATACTCACCCCCGGTCATAAGAGGTGCGCTGTCCAGAGTTGCTGCGACCTCATCAGGCGAAAGCGAGACCGTGAGGCGCTGCCTGATCTGTTCCAGGTCGGGTGTGAGGCTTATCTTTTTGGCAAACAAGCCTGCGAATGTGCGCCAGAAATTCAATGAATCGGAAAGGGGGACGGACTTGTCGCTGAAACCGAGGAACAGAAATGTGGAGTCCTTGTCCGCGGCGAATCGCCGGAATATCTCCTTTTCCAATAGTTGCCGGCTCTTCGGTATCCGCTCTTCAGATGGCGACCACTCGAGAAGCAAATCCCCGCCCGGCATTATGACTGCAGTAAGCTGCTGGTTCATAAGCTGAGCTGCCTATCTATTGCAGTTGAAAATCCCGATTTCTATCACAAGCCTGTCTTAATCCCTGTCTCTCGTCATTCTCGTCGGAATGAGCTCAACTTTTAGTCATTGAAACCGTCCTTAAATGAAATAGCCCACAAAAAGAAGAACCTGGAAAGGAATGCTGATTTATTTACTTCTTCTGCGTCTTCTCTATCCTTGCCCAGGTGTCCTTCAACGTCACTGTCCTGTTGAATACGAGCTTCTTATCTGTTGATTCGGGATCAACGCAGAAATAGCCCTGTCTCTCGAACTGGAACCGGTTTCCAGGGGCCGCTCCTGCAAGCGACGGTTCCACATAGCAGGACGCCAGCGTGTCACGGGATTTGGGATTCAGATGGGATTTGAAATCCTCTCCTTCTTCAACATCACCAGGATCGGCTTTGGTAAAAAGGTGGTCATACAGGCGCACTTCCGCCTCTATAGCGCGCGCAGCAGAAACCCAGTGCAGGGTTGCCTTTACCTTTCGCCCGTCAGGGGAGTCGCCGCCCCGGGTTGCAGGATCATAGGTGCAGTGCAGTTCAATCACTTCACCGGTCCTTTCATCCTTAATCACGCTCACGCACTTGATGAAATACGCATAGCGCAACCTCACCTCACGCCCCGGCGCAAGTCGGAAAAATTCCCTGGGCGGGTCTTCACGAAAATCATCCTGTTCTATATAGAGCGTCTTCGAAAAGGGAACCTTCCGTGTTCCCATGCCGGGATCTTCCGGATTATTTATGGCATCCAGTTCTTCCACCTGTCCATCAGGATAGTTGTCGATCACTACCCTGAGCGGACGGAGAACAGCCATAGCACGAGGCGCTCGCTTGTTCAGATCTGCACGGATACAGTGTTCGAGAAGGGCGATATCCACCATGCTGTCCCTTTTCGCCACACCGATACGGTCGCAGAAGTTTCTAATAGACTCCGGAGTGTAGCCCCGCCTCCGCAATCCTGATATGGTAGGCATCCGCGGATCGTCCCACCCTGACACATGCCCTTCCTGTGCCAGCTGTATGAGCTTCCGCTTGCTCAATACAGTATGGCTGAGATTGAGACGGGCAAATTCGATCTGCTGCGGATGATAAATCTTCAATTCATCAAGGAACCAGTCATACAGGGGGCGGTGGTCCTCAAATTCCAGGGTGCAGATGGAATGGGTGATCTTTTCTATGGAATCAGAAATACAATGGGCAAAGTCATACATGGGATAGATGCACCACCGGTCCCCTGTCCTATGATGGGACGCGTGCAGTATCCGGTAGATGACCGGGTCCCGCATATTGATATTTCCCGACGACATGTCAATCTTTGCCCTGAGGGTGCGGGAACCATCAGGAAATTCCCCTGCCCTCATACGTCCAAATAAATCGAGGTTCTCTTCCACGGAACGATTCCGGCAGGGGCTGTCCTTGCCGGGTTCAGTCAACGTGCCGCGGTATTCTCTCATTTCATCAGCGCTCAGATCGCAGACGTAGGCCTTCCCCAGCTTGATCAGTTCCACCGCATACTGGTAAAGCTGCTCAAAATAGTCCGATGCATAGAAGAGCCGGTCATCCCAATGGAATCCGAGCCACCGCACATCCTCTTTTATGGACTCCACGTATTCCGCTTCCTCTTTGGTGGGATTAGTGTCATCCATGCGAAGATTGCAGAGCCCTCCGAATTCCCCGGCGACGCCGAAATTAAGGCATATGGACTTGGCATGCCCGAGGTGGAGATACCCGTTAGGTTCAGGAGGAAACCGGGTATGCACACGGCCGCCGTACTTGTTGCTTTCCATATCCCCGGCAATAATCTCCCGGATAAAGTCCAATGGTTTTTCAGCGCCGGTTGGAGCCATCCTCACGCTTCCTTTCCCGCAGAACTTTCTATAGTCTTTATCGCCTTCTCCAGCCTTTTCAGTGTCTTTTCCTTGCCCACGATCTCGAGCACTTCAAATATGCCAGGGCTTTCGGCGCCCCCGGTAATTGCAACGCGAACAGGTTGAGCAAGATTGCCGAGCTTGATGCCGTGCTTCTCCACTATCGCCTTAAACACCTTTTCCAGTTCAGGGGCAGAGAAATCCTCAAGGGGGACAAGTTCTTCCTTTAACTCCATCAAATAGGGCAGGCTTTTATCATTGAGGAATTTTATCTTCGCCTTTTCCTGATATTCAACGTCGTCTGCAATATAGTAGCGCAAGGACGCGGCAAGCTCCACCAGGGTTTTTGCCCGCTCCTTGAGGGTCGTTATTGCTTTGGAGAGCCAATCATAGTCAACCTCCCGGCCTTCGGAAAGCATCCCTTCTTTTACCAGGAAAGGAATCACTAACCCGGCAAGTCTTTCAGACGGCGTATTCATAATATACTGGCTGTTGAGCCATTGTAATTTTTCCGGGTTAAACACTGCGGAGGACTTCCCAACGCTTTCAAAGGAGAAGTACTTTATCAGATCTTCCCGTGTGAACACCTCCTGGTCTCCATAGGACCACCCGAGACGGACAAGATAATTCACAAGGGCATCAGGGAGATACCCCAGATCCCTGTATGCCATGACCGAGGTTGCTCCATGCCTCTTGCTCAGCCTCGCCTTATCCGAACCGAGGATCATGGGGAGGTGGGCAAACTGCGGCATCTCATACCCAAGCGCCTTATAGATATGGATCTGTTTGGGAGTGTTGTTCAGGTGGTCATCGCCCCTGATAACATGGGTTATCTTCATGTCCACATCATCCACCACAACAACAAAATTATACGTGGGCGTGCCGTCAGACCTCATGATGATAAGGTCATCAAGCTGGGTGTTCTCAAACACCACGCTCCCCTTGATCATGTCATTTACGACAGTCTGGCCGTCCTGCGGCATTCTAAAACGTATTGCCGCCTGGCCCCTTGACCCCTCGACCCCTTGACCCCTCTGCATGTCCCTGCACCTGCCGTCATACTTCGGTGTCTTCCCCTTGGCAACTGCCTCCTGCCTCCGCTGCTCCAGCTCTTCAGGGGAACAATAACATTTGTAAGCCTTGCCTTCCTGAACAAGCCGGTCAATGTAACTCCTGTACACATCGAACCTATTGGTTTGCCTGTAAGGCCCCTCATCCCAGTCAAGGTTCAGCCATTTCATCCCCTCGATGATCGCCTCTATATACTCATCAGTAGAGCGGCTTCTGTCGGTGTCCTCTATCCTCAGGATAAACGCGCCGCCTTCATGCCTGGCAAAAAGCCAGTTAAAGAGGGCAGTCCTCGCCCCGCCTATATGCAGCTGGCCTGTGGGACTCGGCGCAAAACGAACACGAACCATTATCTTTGCGTCCTCCTCAAGCATGCGGCTAAGAAGCTCCTAAGCAACATTGTGGTATTTGTTGTCTGTCATTGCGGCTCTTGTCCGCTCATTAATGTCATTCTGGCTTGTCCAGAATCCTTCAGAAAGATTCCGAACAAGTCGGAATGACAAACCCGACAAGCTGGAATAACATTTTACTTGCGGTCCTATTAAGACCTCGAACCTTACCCGGTAAGTAACGCTATTATTCTACGTTACACTACCTTCTTAATTCCAGCCTTAAAAACCTTTTTGTTTTTTCAGTCGCCTTGAATCTTTCATCTCCCCTGTAGCCGGCGATCCAGACGATGTCGTTACCGGACACAATAATCGGTATCGCATCCCGTTCATCCCTTGGGATTTTTTCATCCACAAAAAAGTCCTGGAGTTTTTTCCTTTTCCCGAATCCCATGGGATAGAAGAAGTCGCCATTCTCTCGCGGGCGGACGGTCAGCGTTGTTCCTGTTTTATCTGCATCAAAGACGGCCACGGTCTTTCCGTCTGCAAAACCGCCGGCCTCATCTTCCACTGACGCTTTCACCACAGCCTTAATCGCCTCTAAAGAAACCTCGCCAGGCACGGCCAGGGTAAAAGTCTCCAGCCTCTGAGGGACTTCGGAGGTGAGCACCAGGGTTGAATAGTTTTTTATAACCCTCAGTCCCTTGGGCAAACAGAGTCTGCCGCCATGTCTTCCTTTTTTTATTAAGTCAATTATGTCTTCTATATGGATAAATTCCATGCCGCGAAGTCCCCTGGTCTCGTCAATGGCCCTTCTCAGAACTCTCCGGAGGATAACTTTGTCCATTGCCTCCATGGGTGTGAGAAACAATTCAATGCGGAGGTCGGTTTTCCTGGATATCAACTTCATCAGGGTCATTGTGACGATGAGCTCAAAATATTTTTCCTCTTCCCTCAGGACTTCCATGGTCCTCGATACTGTCTGCACAATACCTGGGTTCATCTTCTTTATCTCAGGGATTACCAGAAGTCTGAGCTTGTTTCTGAGGTAATCCTCCTTCAGGTTCGATGAATCGATCATATAATTGATTCTTTCTTCATCAAGGAATTTTTCTATATCGTTACGCTCCACCTCTATTAAAGGTCTGATGATCCTTGCCCTCACCGGAGGTATGCCCGAAAGCCCCTTCGATCCCGCGCCTCTGAAGAACCTCATGAAGAATGTCTCGATCTGGTCATCCGCAGTATGTCCCATAGCCAGACGGTTGGCCTTTACATCCGCGAAAACCTCATCGAATGCCCTGTACCTCAATTCCCGCGCAGCCTCCTGCCTGTTCATGCCCTGCTCTTTCGCATAGGTCTTCACGTCAACGGATTTGACGACAAAAGGGATGGACAATCCCTCGCAGAGTTCTTTGCAGAACTCTATCTCATCCGGTGTCTCCCCCGGCCGTAATCCGTGATCCACGTATACGGCATGGAGTTTCAGGCTGAACTCGTCTTTCAGTTTGTTGAGCGCAGTGAGGAGGCAGACAGAATCAGGCCCTCCGGAGAGACCGACCAGTACCATATCGCCACTGGAGAGCATGGAGTGTTTTGAAATTGTTTCTCTTATCTTTTCGAGGAACATGAGCTGCTTCTTATTCATAAGGGTATTCCTTCCAATTACCACCCCTTAATCCCCTCCTAAAATAGGTGGGGAGTTGGGAGGCGCATACGCAATACCTGGCGTACCGGTCATCCATCAAGGGGGCTTCTCACCGCAATGCCCGGCCGGATCTGCTGCTGGGCAAAATCGATGTCCCTCACCCGCAACCGAAGGCACTCCATGAGCCCAAAATACAGCGTTTTTATTAGACTTTTAGCTTGACATATGAAATCAAATTATAATATGAATCACATCTGTCCAAAATAAGGTTTGAAGAAGGGAGCCTCAACAGGTAAGATTAATCTTGCAGAAAAAAACTTTCCTGTAAGGAGGCATCCCATGAACAAGTTTAGCAGTATTTTCG
>CAMTVV010000152.1:0-9475 GCA_947085305.1 uncultured Nitrospiraceae bacterium | reverse complement strand
TTGCAGTAACGGTGGTGATATTTATCGCCGAGGTACTGGGCGGCATCCTGAGCAACAGCCTTGCCCTTTTGAGCGACGCGGGCCATGTGTTCACGGACGCCTTTGCCCTGGGGCTGAGCATGACTGCGGCGCATATAAGCCGAAAACCTTCCGACTACAGGGCCACCTACGGCTACCAGAGAGAGGTCTTTTGGCCGCAGTGATCAACAGATTGAGTCTTTTGATGATCGCGGCATTTATCTTCTATGAATCATATAAGAGGTTCATATCCCCTCCGCAGATTGACGTCCCCTTAATGCTGCTCGTTGCGGGGTTCGGGTTAGCAGGCAATGTGCTCATGGCCCTCGGAATCAGCCATATCCTGCTCCAGTTTGAGTGCGCCGAGTGCGAAAACGGCGGCCTTTACTGCCAGATTGATTGAGAAACCTGCCCTTCTTTCCTTGCAATTACTAATAATTATTATTTATCATTAACTTATGGTACAAGCGCTGCTAAAAAAGATTTTCGGCACGAAGAACGAGAGGGAGATGAAGCGTCTCCGGCCCATGGTGGAGAAGATTAGCGCCCTGGAGCCTCAGACCGCCTCCCTCAGCGATGAACAACTCAAGGCAAAGACCCCGGAGTTCAGGAGCAGGCTTGAAGGGGGCGAGACCCTTGATGACCTCCTCCCAGAGGCCTTCGCAGTGGTGAGGGAGGTCTCGAAGAGGACCCTGGGGATGAGGCATTTCGATGTCCAGCTCATCGGGGGTGTTGTGCTGCACGAGGGCAAGATCGCGGAAATGAAAACAGGTGAAGGAAAAACCCTTGTGGCCACCCTCCCCGTTTATCTCAATGCCCTCTCAGGACATGGCGTCCACGTGGTCACCGTGAACGATTACCTTGCAAGAAGGGATGCCAGGTGGATGGAGCCCATATACCGCTTCCTCGGAATGAACGTCGGCGTCATCGTCCACGGCCTCACTGACGAGGAGAGACAGGCAGCATACAATTCAGATATCACTTACGGGACAAACAATGAGTTCGGCTTCGACTACCTCAGGGATAACATGAAATACGACATCTCCCAGTATGTCCAGCGGGGGCTGAACTTTGCCATCGTGGATGAAGTGGACAGCATCCTCATTGACGAAGCGAGAACTCCCCTCATCATCTCCGGGCCTTCCGAGGATTCCACCGATAAATATTACACCATCAACAAGATCATCCCCCGTCTCAGGAAGGGTGAAGATTACACCATCGACGAAAAGGCGAAGACCGCCATACTCACAGAGGAAGGCAGTCTCAAAGTCGAGCGCTTGCTGGGCGTCGCAAACCTCTATGACCCTTCGAATATCGAGCTGGTGCATCACGTGCTCCAGGCCCTGAAGGCCCATGCGCTTTTTAAGAGAGACGTGGATTATATAGTAAAGGATGGCGAGGTTATCATCGTTGACGAGTTCACCGGCAGACTCATGCCGGGGAGGAGATGGAGCGACGGGCTCCATCAGGCTGTGGAGGCAAAGGAAGGGGTCAAGATCGAGAGCGAAAACCAGACCCTTGCCACCATCACCTTCCAGAACTATTTCAGGATGTACAAGAAACTGGCAGGCATGACCGGAACTGCGGACACAGAGGCCGCGGAGTTCGCAAAGATATACAATCTCGACGTGCTTGTGATCCCCACGAACAAGCCCATGATCAGGTCGGACCACCCCGATAGTATCTACAAGACCGAAAAGGCGAAATTCAGCGCGGCAATACTGGAGATCGAGGAGCTGCACCGGAAAGGGCAGCCCGTGCTGGTGGGCACCATATCCATAGAAAAGTCCGAGACCCTGAGTCATATGCTGAAGAAGAAGGGCATTCCCCATTCAGTGCTGAGTGCGAAGTACCATGAGAGGGAGGCAGAGATCATTGCCCAGGCAGGAAGGAGCGGCGCGGTGACCATCGCAACGAATATGGCCGGCCGCGGTACGGACATCGTGCTGGGAGGGAATCCCGAGGGCCTCGCCCGTGAGTTCCTTAAGGAAAAGAAGGAGTTCACCGAGGAGGAGTGGCAGCAGGCCTTGAACAAGACAAGGGACGCCTGTCAGAAAGACAGGGAAAAGGTGGTAGCCGCCGGCGGGCTCCATATCCTCGGCACAGAACGGCATGAGGCAAGGAGAATCGACAACCAGTTGAGGGGCCGTTCCGGCAGGCAGGGCGACCCAGGGTCTTCCCGGTTCTACCTCTCCCTTGAGGATGACCTCTTGAGGATCTTCGGTTCCGACAGGATCTCCGGCCTCATGTCGAAACTGGGCATGGACGAGGAAGTGCCGATTGAGAACAGGATGGTCTCAAAGGCAATAGAAAATGCCCAGAAGAAGGTCGAAGCCCACAACTTCGACATAAGGAAGCACCTCCTGGAATATGACGACATCATGAACAAGCAGCGGACAGAGATTTACTCCTTCAGGAAAGAGATACTCCTTGGAGAGGGATTGAAGGAGAAGATCTTCCAGATGATCGACGACATTGTTGATGAGGTCGCGCAGATCTACTGCCCCGAAGACAAGCACCCTGAAGAGTGGGACATGAAGGGCTTGAAGGACGCTGTCTACGGGATATTCTCCGTCACTGTGAGCGAGACCCCCACGGGCATTGACAGCCTGAGGGAATCTCTCTCATCGGTCTTCAAGGCTGCCTACGACAGAAGGGAAGCGGACATTGGGAGCGAAACCATGCGATACCTTGAAAAAGTGGTCTTTCTCCAGGTGCTGGACGCGCAGTGGAAGGATCACCTCCTGGCCATGGACCACCTGAAAGAGGGTATAGGTCTCAGGGGATACGGCCAGAGGGACCCCCTCACCGAATACAAGAAAGAGGCCTTTGATATATTTGCCGACCTCACCGGCAGGGTCTCCATGGACACCGTGAGCCGTCTTTTCAAGATCCAGATACGTGAAGAGGAAGGGGTCAAAAAGCAGCGGGTGCAACCGAGGCAGCCGATGCGGTATAATCGGGGCGAGGGGTCTGAAACAAACCAGCCCGTCACAAAAGGAAAGAAGATTGGAAGAAATGATCCATGTCCGTGCGGAAGCGGCAAGAAATACAAAAAGTGCTGTGGTGTGAATGCCTAAGGTACTCGTCATAGGCGAAAGTCTTCTTGACAGAAATTTTGACATTCTGGCCAAACACGGGGAAACCTCGAAATTCAAATCCCTCGGCAGTGTGCATGTCAGGGCTGATGAACAGGTCGCCCTCCTCATCGTAGAAAAGGACCTGCACAGGCAATCCGCGTTCAAGGATTTCATAAAGACATTCGCGGAAGTGCCGAAAATCGTCATATCCCACGACGATTCCTTCAGGGGTTTTGCTTCCTGGCTCAGGCTTCCACTGACCTATCCTGTGCATAAACCGGATGATAAAGAGCTGCTCTTCATCGCAGACCGTCTTATGGCAGTGCGTGACGTGCAGTCAGAGAACAGGAAACTGAAAAGTGAGCTGCTCTGCTCCCGGAGGGAATTGGAATTCTTTGATGAGGTCGGGAGGGTCCTTACCTCTGACGTGGAGCTTGATAATATGCTGGTCGTCATTATGAAAAAGACCAGGGATATGGTCAAGGCATCTTCATGGTCCATTTACCTCCTGGACGAAGAGACAGGGGAGTTCGTGCTCGAAAAGACCGATGGCAGGAAGAAAAAAAACAAGGCCCTCAAAGTGAGGCTGAAACCCGGGGACGGAATCACCGGCTGGGTTATCCAGGAAGGGATTCCCCTCATCGTTCCGGACATCTCGCGGGACGAACGGATTGCAGGCTGCGCTCGAGGCCGGCAGAAGGCGAAATCCCTTATCTGTGTACCTATCAAGAGCAAGAACCAGGTTATCGGCGTCATGGAATTTATGGACAAGACCACCGGCAGCCCCTTCACCAAGGATGATCTTAACCTCATCATAAAGATCGTGGATTATGCGGCCATTTCCATAGAAAGGGTATCCCTTTACCATAAGATGGCTGAACTGGCCATCACAGATGACCTCACCAAGCTCTTTAATTCCCGCTACCTGAACAGAACCATCGAGGTCGAAATCCACCGCTGCGAGCGTTCCCACACCTCGGTCTCCCTTATCTTCATGGACATTGATTATTTCAAGCAAGTCAATGACCATTACGGCCATCTGGTAGGAAGCAAGGTCCTCGTTGAAGTGGGCCAGATCCTTATAAAGAGCCTCCGCTCCATCGATATTGTGGCGCGTTACGGGGGAGACGAGTTTGTAGTGGTTCTTCCCCAGACCCCGCCGGATGTCGCGGCAAGGGTGGCCGAAAGGATACGGAAGTCCATCGAGCAGAATGCCTTCCTGAAAAAGGAAGGCTACATCATCAGGATAACCGCGAGTTTCGGCGTTGCCTCCTACCCCGAGAGCGCGAAGTCAAAAGAGGATCTCATCAAACTGGCAGACGAGGCCATGTACCGGGTGAAGAACTATACCAGAAACGGCGTTTATGCTATAATTTAGCGTGGCTTTTTTCAATTATGTCACAAAAGAGATTACACTGAAGGTCGTCTATTACGGCCCTGGCCTGAGCGGCAAGACCACGAACCTGCAACACCTCTATTCCATCCTGGATGCCTCCTCAAGAGGAAAATTCATCTCCCTTGCCACAGAGTCCGACAGGACCCTTTTTTTCGACTTTCTCCCTGTGGAACTCGGCAAGATAAAAGACTTCTCCGTAAGGTTTCAGCTCTACACGGTTCCCGGGCAGATACGGTACAACGCCACGAGAAGACTCGTGCTGAAGGGCGCGGACGCAGTGGTGTTTGTGGCGGATTCCCAGCGGGACATGAGGGAGCAGAATCTTGAAAGCTTCGCAAATATGAGGGAGAACCTCGCAGCCAATAATTTGGACCCGGAAGATCTCCCTGTTATTCTGCAGTATAACAAGCGTGATCTGCCGAACGTCCTTTCCATTGAAGAGCTCAACAGCGATCTGAACAAGAAGAATTACCAGACACTGGAGGCGGCAGCCGCTCAGGGCAAGGGGGTCCAGGAGACCTTCCGGCTGATAACATCAATGCTCCTCAAGGACATTGCGAGAAAACATAAGGTAGACATAGCTCCTCCGAAAGAAGAGACCCTGACATTAAAGGTCCCTGAAAAAGAACAGTTCGAACTCGCTGACGAGCTGTCGCCGCAAAAGGCCGGGCCGGTGGAGGGAGTAGCCGCTCCGGTGACGGCAGCGCCTCAGGCTGAGGTGTCCCCGGAGGCGGAAGAGGCGCCCCTCCGCGCCCGACCGGTTCCTCCGCGAACGGTCCCGTATCCCGATGAAAAGATGACTTCTGTCCTGTCCATGCTTCGTGAGATGAGCCGTTCCCTTGCCGGGATGCAGGATACCTTATCCGCACTCTCTAAAGAGGTCAGGGAAACTGGGAAGCAGCAGGCAGAAACAATAAAAATGATCAGGGAATTGAGCGCTGCAATGGCGGAGAAAAAGAACAAGAGCTGGTGGTCCCGTCTCTTTTCCAGCTGATCAGCATGAACTGAAAACATCCTTCAGATGCTTGAAAATTCCTGTCCGCACCTGTCAGAATAGTAATCTCATTTCCGGAGAATGAAACAATGAACGTAAAGACATTGGTGAACGAGCTTCAGAACTTCTATTTTCTCTCCTTTCACGGCCTTTTGGGGTTGCTGAGAAGACCCTTCTATCTGAGGGACACCATTGAACAGATGGACTACGCAGGGGCGGGTTCCTTCTTCATCATCATTCTTGTATCCCTCTTTGTCGGGATGGCCCTTTCCCTCCAGCTCTCAGCCGAACTCTCGGTCCTGGGGCTGAAGATGTACACAGGAAAGGTGGTGGGCATCTCGATCATCCGTGAGATCGGCCCTGTGACCGCGGCCCTGGTCTTTACCGGCCGGGTCGGTTCCGGAATGGCATCAGAGCTGGGCTCCATGGTCCTGGGACATCAGGTGGATACCCTCAGGGTATTCGGCGTGGACCCTGTGAAAAAACTCGTCACCCCGAGAATACTGAGCGCCCTTGTCATGCTGCCCGCACTCACTCTCATCGGTAACGCCGCTTCCCTTCTCGGCGGGTACTACATCTCAGTTTTCGTCAGTAACCAGAGCGGCAATGTGTACTGGAGCTCGATCCGGGACGTCCTGAACTTTGAGAATGTTTTTTCGGGCTCGGTGAAGCCTTTTATCTTCGGATACCTTATCGCCTGCATCAGCTGTTATATGGGGCTTTCCGCAAAGGGCGGCGCCATCGGCCTCAGAAGGGCGACTACAAGGGCCGTGGTGCTCTCGATCATCATGATCATCGTGGCTGACTTCATCCTGACACGGATACTCCTCTATGCCCTGGGGTTTTCGGTATGATCACTTTTGACGGGGTCAGTTTCTTATATGGTTCGCGGGAGATACTGAAAGACCTTCACTTCTCCATCAGAGCCGATGAAAGGGTGGCAGTTCTGGGAGGGAGCGGGGAAGGCAAGACCACCATCCTGAAACTGATCATGGGCCTCATACGCCCAGATTCGGGGAAGATATTTATAGAAGGCGAGGACATCACCGAAAAGACCGAGGAAGCGCTGAGGGACGTGAGGATGAAGTTCAGCATCGTCTTCCAGGAAGGGGCCCTTTTTGACTCCCTGAATATTAAGGAAAACGTGGCGTTCTGCCTGCGTGAGTACACCGGCATGTCGGAAGAGGAGCTCGACGTGAAGGTGCGGGCTATTCTCCGGAGGGTGGGGGTCGAACAGGCCCTGGAGTTCATGCCCGAGGAGCTGAGCGGAGGGATGCACCGGAGGGTTGCCATTGCGCGGTCACTGGCTGCCTTCGAGCCGAAGATGTTCCTTTACGATGAGCCCACCAGCGGCCTTGATCCGGTGAATGCGGATAACATATGCAGACTGATCCTCGACCTCTCCCAAAACGGAAAGGGCTTCATCATCGTAACCCACAAGGTCTTTGACGCATTGAAGGTGGCGAACAGGTTCTTGTTCTTGCAGGATGGAAAGATGCTTTTTGACGGGGACAGGGAACAGCTTCTCCATTCCCCCATCCCTGATATTCAGATATTCATAAGCGAGCTGCAGTATAAAGAGGAGGGAAAAAATGTTTGACATGAAAAAACAGCTCATGTGGTCAAAACTCAAAGTCGGCGCGGTAATCACCCTCGCTCTCATTACCCTGTTTTTTGCCGTGTTCTTTGCAGGGGGGATCGAAGATCTGCTTTCCCCCAAGATCGACCTGAAGGCCCAGATCCATGATGTAAAAGGGTTGAGGAAAGGTTCGCCGGTATGGCTCTCCGGCATCGAGATCGGTTCGGTGAAGGAGATACACCTGCATCCTGAATATGGGACGGTCATCACCCTTTCAGTGAAAAAAAGCGTAATGGAATATGTAAAGAAGGATTCCCGGGCAAGCGTCTTGACCATGGGGCTCCTCGGAGACAAATACGTTGAACTGAGCGCCGGCACCCCCGGAGCAGGGACCATTCAGAGCGGGGATATTATCAAAGGGGCCGTCTATATGGAGCTTAAGGATGTGATGGAGGTCGGCACGGTTTCGATACAGAAGATGTCCGATTTCATCGGTAAGCTGGACAATCTGCTCACAAAGATAGAAAAAGGCGAAGGGACTGTCACCAGGTTCCTCACAGACCCAGCGCTCTATGATAATCTCAGGGATGCCACAAAGGCGTTATCCCTGACCCTGAAAGATATAAGGGATGCAAAGGGCACCGTAAAACTCCTCGTGGAAGATCCCTCTCTCTACAACAACCTCCTGGCCGCATCGGCATCCTTTGAGGAGCTGAGCAGGACAATGAACAACAGCTCCGGAACATTAAGGAAACTTGCTGAGGACCCTGCCCTTTACAACAAACTCGTAAGCGCCACTGCCGCCATCGATACGTTCAGTGTAAAGCTGAACTCTATCCTCGAGACCGTAGACAAGGGCGAGGGCGTGGCCGGGAGTCTTGTAAGGGATAAGGAACTGGCCGGTGACCTGAAGGCAACAGTAGCAGAACTCAAAGAGCTGATAAAGAATATCAGGGAAGACCCGAAGAAGTACTTCAAGTTCAGCGTGTTCTGAGGGGCGAGAATACAGCCTCGGCTCATTCGCCAGGGCGAAAGGGGATTGTTCAGGAGCGGGTTATCAACGGCTAATGACATGGTCTTAAATTTTACCGCCAAGCTGAGCGAGGACAAACTCCCTTACCTTCTATGGCTTCATGGGCATCCTCTGCGGGTATATCGTAATACAGCTCATCAGGATACCTTACCTCAACGCCATAGCTTGACAGGATTTCTACATCGCCCAGTTCAGATTCGATTGACGGCGCTGACTTCTTGCATAATGAAACAAGGTCTTCAATTGAATGCGTTTTGGGGAACTCTATTTCAAGAAATGTGAGAAAACCTTTAAGGTATTTTTCAGCACATTGTTCTGCATGAAAACAAATCGTGTCATAAGGCGGATGTTCAAGCGTTAGTGTATGCTCAGCGGTGATAAGGTCATTTTCCGCCTTTTTAAACCACGCCCTTACTACATCGAACTTATCGCCTTTCATAAATAACCCTTCCCTTATGAGCAGCAGGATAAATGATCGTTCCTACGATATCCTTAAATCTCTCGAATTCGCCGGGAGTCTTAACGATAATATCTTTGGGGATGCCGAGATCCTTTAATAATTTTCTTATCGGCACTGATCTTTTGTGAGGAGCAATATCTGTTTCCATGATAACCATGAGATCAATGTCGCTGTCCGGCATAGGCTGACCATATGCATGAGAGCCGAAAAGGATGATTCTTACCGGCCTAAATTTTTCCGTGATTCTCTTCACAGCCTCTCTCAAAAATAAATCGAGTCTTTCTTCAGTCATTTCGAACGCTCCTTTCCTCATGCGCTATCTTTTCAATCTCCTTCAGACTCATGAGGGCAATCCTTTTCTTTTTAATTTTCTTGGACATTTGTCCTCCATCCCTTCAGCGTTCCAGTCTTCTTCAAAAGACCGCAGCCTGCTCTTCAGGTCTTGTGCTTCTTCTTTAGTTATTCCCCTTGCCTGAAGGTCAATTGCCCCTGTTTCTTCTGAATTTAAGAAGGTTATAATTATATCGCTTTCCTTCAAGTGAGGCTTTTCATATAATTCAATCTGTCCATTTTTATAATGTCCCTTAACTGTTTTTAACATCTTTTACCCTCCTTCCTATAGTTAATTTTCTAAATCTCTTCTTATTTCATCTCCCTCACAACCATGACCTCATTCCCTCTATGGTCAATGACTTTGACGGCGATGCGTTTTTATTTGCCAAAGTTTGAAAGGGCGCAGTAAGGTATTGCACGAGGGCCAACTCTCGCTGCCCTCTCCCCACACCTTAGCAATCGCCCGCTCAATGTTTTCCCGCATTGAAAATTATCCTAACACTGCATTTTCTATTTCTTTATAAAAGCTGTCGATGTCTTTCTGTATCTCAATAGTCTTCTGTATTGCCGTGACAATCCTGC
>CAMTVV010000151.1:0-22406 GCA_947085305.1 uncultured Nitrospiraceae bacterium | reverse complement strand
GATGGAACTTTCCACGATATGGAAAGAGTCCATGAGTTGCATAACCAGTTGCATATTTTCCCTCTTGAAAATATGCTTGGGTTTGTGCGGACCTATCCTCGGAAATATGACCATCAAATGGTCGGCACATTTTATAGTGGTTTGTTAAGTTGCCATTGACAGATTTAAAAAAAGCAGAACGTAATAATAATTCTTGACGAGATAAGGAACGAGATTCTATCAATGCAAGTTCAAGCTCAAAAAGTTCATTAACTGATTCAAGCAGTAATAAGTCTTTTCCAAATACTTCATTGACCATAGATGTATGTATTAATTTGTTATTAAATAACTGGTCACGCTGTTTCATTAGTTAAATTTTCCTTCCCCAGAAAAACGGCGGGTCAATATAGATTAAATCAATTGAGTTTGAAGGCAACTGCCTTATAATATGGAGATTGTCTCCAAAGAAAAGCCTGTTTGCGCCTTTAGGGAATAAATCAGGATGATGTTTTTCAGTATCGAGCGGGAAATCTGAATAGCCAAAAGAGACCCTATCAACTTCCTGAAATGGCAGGGAAATCCTCGGATAGACATTCTCAAACTTTGTAACCTTGACTTCCGCAGGTTTTACAACAGTTTCCCATCCAAGAGGAGCCTCATCCACAGGCACACTCCCAAACCTGCGCGGAAGCTTATAAAACTCTTCCTGCTTGGGTATTTCTACTTCAATTTGCTGAAAACCAAAGTCATTTGTTTCTTTTTTGTCTTTCATTTTGCTTGACGAAAAAAATATTCTGTAATGATTTAGAACTCTTTTCCCTATCGCATTCAAAGCCTACGGCTACATCTATAGACAAATCTTACACGATCCCCTGCTTCAGGATGTCATGGAGATGGATTATGCCCTTTGCCTTCCCTTCATCGTCAGGGACCACCAGGGCGGTGATGGAATGCTCCTCCATGATGGATAAAGCCTTTGCCGCAAGTTCATCCTCGGAAATCGTCTTCGGATTTCGTGTCATCACCTCTCCGGCCTTCATATCAAAGACCGCTTTCCCCCATTTCTCTATACCCCGTCTCAGGTCGCCGTCCGTAACAATGCCGAGGATCTTCCTTTCGGAGTCCGCAACCACCGTCACACCCAGTCTTTTCGATGATATCTCCATGACTGCCTTTGTCATAGGTGTTTCCTGAGACACCACAGGAAGGGCATCTCCTGAATGCATGAGATCTTTGACCTTTATAAAGAGCTTCTTCCCGAGGCTCCCTCCCGGATGGAAAAAGGCAAAATCCTCCTCCTTATATCCCCTCTTCATCAACAGCGCCACTGCAAGGGCATCTCCCATGGCCATGGCCGCAGTAGTAGAAGCAGTGGGGACAATGCCGAGGGGACACGCCTCCTCTTTAACAGAGATGTCAAGATTCACATCAGCCACCTTTGAGAGGGTGGAGCGGGGGTTCCCGGTCATGGAGATCAAGCTCACATTAAACCTTTTCAGGAAAGGAATCAAGCCTACAATTTCATCAGTCTCACCGCTGTTGGATATGGCAATGATCACCTCATCTGACGTAACCATCCCCAGGTCCCCGTGGGTCGCTTCAGCGGGGTGCAAGAAAAATGCCGGGGTTCCTGTGGATGCCAGCGTTGACGCTATCTTTTTCCCCACAAGGCCTGACTTTCCCATGCCGGTGATCACGACCCTTCCTTTGCTTTTATAAATGGCGTCAACCGCCTTTTCGAAATTGCTGTCGAGCTTTCCAATGAGTGCAAGAACAGCCTCTGCCTCTGTCTTCAGGACTTTTCTCGCTATGTCGAGAATATTTTCCATAAAACTCCATTCTGTCATGCTGAATTTATTTCAGCATCTCTTCAGACCCTGAAACAAGTTCAGGGTGACATATCGCGACAATTGTTGACAACAGACCTATCATTCAAACTGGCATCTCAACCAGCCCGGAGGAATTTCCTTCCTGTGTGCCTCATCTTCAAAATCGCTAAGAACCCTTTCAGCAAACCTGAGTTGCTTTCTTGCACGTTCAAGCCCTTTCTGTAACTTTTTAATCTTTTCCTCAGCCGATTTTTTCTTTTTTGCAGTAGTCGGCGGTCCGGTATTTTGCAGTTCAGAAATTTCTTTCTCGACTTCTCTGACGTCATCCTGTGCCTTTTCTATCCGCCTCCTGTAATCAGTCGCCTTTTTACACCAGTATTCCTTCTCAAACCCCTCTTTTATTTTTTCTGCTCTTTCCTTTTTCCCGGCTGTTCTGTCAGTCTTTACACGCAGGGGTTTGCTGTCGGATGGTTTTTTGTATTTTTCGATATCCTGATTTGTAAAGACAGGGGTTTCTTTCCGGACAGCGCTTTCCTCACCCATTGCAGAGACCAAAAATAATAATAAAAATGGCAGCACAAATATTCCAATAATTCTAAACGGCATTTTTTATCTGCTCCCCTTTGCTGTCTGTTTTGATATAAGAGCGTGAATGTCTTTCATTGTCTTTAAAAGGTTGTGTACACCGGCAAGTTTTATCATGTTCGGTCCGTCGCAGAGCGCCTTCTCAGGCTCAGGATGAACCTCCAGGAATAAACCGTCAACGCCCACTGCCACCGCAGCCCTTGCAAGGGGCTCTGCGAACTCCCTCTGGCCGCCTGAACTGCTCCCTTTTCCGCCGGGAAGCTGAAGGCTGTGGGTCACATCAAATATCACGGGATAGCCGAAAGAACGCATAATGGGCAACCCCCTGAAGTCCACCACCAGGTTGTTATATCCGAAGGACGTTCCTCTCTCCGTAATGAGGAGCTTATGGTTTCCAGTGGAGACAAACTTTTCGATGATATTCTTTATGTCCCAGGGAGCGAGAAACTGCCCTTTTTTGATATTCACCGGTTTCCCTGTGCCGGAGGCAGCCAGGATAAGATCCGTCTGCCTGCAGAGGAATGCGGGAATCTGGAGCATGTCCAGAACTTCTGAGGCGGGCTTAACATCGTCCACGGAATGGACATCCGACACCACAGGGATATCCAATGCGCGCTTCACCGTCCACAAGGTCCGGAGCCCCTTCTCGCGCCCCGGCCCACGGTAAGAGGAAAGAGATGAGCGGTTTGCCTTGTCATAGGAGCTCTTAAAAATAAGCGGGAGCCCGACGGCGCTGCATATCTCTTTCAGCTTCTTTGCAGTGAAGAGGGTTATATCCTCACTTTCGAGCACGCAGGGACCTGCAATGACCACAAGGGGGTTATCCCCTCCAACGGCAACACCCCTGATATCGAGCGGTGTCACCCTCTCTCCTCGGAGACATACGGAAAGAGAGACCTTTTCTCCTTCAGGGCAGCGCCGATGAATGCCTTAAAGAGCGGATGCGGCTCGGTGGGCCTTGATTTGAATTCAGGGTGAAACTGGCACCCCAGAAACCAGGGATGGTCTTCGAGCTCCACCATCTCGACGAGCTCTCCATCAGGACTTGTCCCGCTAATCCTCATGCCATGCCTTGTGCAGATGCCTTTGTATGCGTTGTTGAATTCGTACCTGTGCCTGTGCCGTTCCGCTATTTCCTTTATGTTGTAAGCCCGGTACGCATGAGTATTGGGTTCAAGGATACAGGGGTAGGAACCGAGCCTCATGGTTCCTCCTTTATCCGAGACATCGCTCCTTTCCTCGATCCTTCCCCTTCTGAAATCGAACCAGCGCTCCATTAGATAGATCACGGGGTCTTTCACGTTCATATTGAACTCGGCGCTGTTGGCATCGAGTCCGCAGACATTCCTCGCAAATTCGATCACCGCGCACTGCATCCCGAGACAGATGCCGAAGTACGGTATCTTCTTTTCCCTCGCGTACCTGATCGCGTCTATCTTTCCCTCTATCCCCCGGTAACCGAAACCGCCGGGGACAAGGATGCCGTCAACCTCTGAGAGGAAGTTGTCCGGGCCGTGCACCTCGATCTCCTCGGAATCGACCCACTGGAGGTTCACTTTCGCATCGTTGGCGATGCCGCCGTGAACCAGGGCCTCCATGAGGCTCTTGTATGAATCCTTTAGCCCCACATACTTCCCGACAATGGCGATGCTTACCTCGTTCCTGGGCTCCTTTATCTTCCTCACGATATCTTCCCATAATTCAAGGTTCCTTTCTGTGGAAGGTAATTTGAATTTCTCTATAATCCTCTGATCGAGCCCCTCTGCGCTGAGGGCAAGGGGAACTTCATAGATAGTCTCCACATCAACGGCATTGATAACCGCATCTCCGTCGAGGTTACAGTGTATCGCAATCTTCCTCTTTGCATCAGGGGGGAGAGGCCTGTCAGTCCTGCAAAGAAGTATATCCGGCTGGATACCGATGGCACGCAGCTCCCTCACGCTGTGCTGGGTCGGTTTTGTCTTCAGCTCCCCGGCAGTCTTTATGTACGGCACAAGGGTGAGGTGAACATAAAGGACATTTTCCCTGCCTGCATCATAGCGCATCTGCCTTATGGCCTCGAGGAAAGGCAGGCTTTCGATATCTCCTATGGTGCCTCCTATCTCAACGATCACCACATCATTGTTGTCGCTCACCGACTTGATCGCCTGCTTTATCTCATCGGTGAGGTGGGGGACCACCTGTACCGTGTCGCCTAGATAATCGCCCCTTCTTTCCTTTGTGATAACGTTGTAATATATCTTCCCCGTCGTAAAGTTATTGCCCTGCGACATCCGTATATGGGTGAACCGTTCATAATGGCCAATGTCAAGGTCGGTCTCGGCGCCGTCGTCTGTTACAAATACCTCTCCGTGCTGGAAGGGGCTCAAGGTGCCAGGGTCAACATTTATGTAAGGATCCAGCTTCTGGATAGTGACCCTCAGCCCCCTTGCCTCAAGGAGGGCGCCGATCGCAGCCGCTGCAATTCCCTTTCCGAGGGATGAAACCACGCCGCCTGTCACGAAGATAAACTTAGCCATCTTTCCACCCTTTCCAAATCCTGCGGGGTATCAACCCCAATAGTTTCTGACGATGTCTCTTTCACCTTTATCCTGAAACCATTTTCCAGGGCGCGAAGCTGTTCAAGCTTTTCTATTTCTTCGAGCCGCGACGGCCTCATATCGGAAAGCTTCAAAAGGACTTCCCGCCTGTAACTGTAGATGCCTATGTGCTTGAAGCAGTAACACGTGACGCGTGATGCGTGACGCGCGACAAATCCCCCCATCCCCCCTTTGCTAGAGGGGGGTGAGGGGGGATTTTCATACTGCTTACTGCTTATTGTCAAGCTGTTCAGGTTTTTCCACGCATCCCTGTGATAGGGGATCGGCGCACGCGAAAAATACAACGCGAAGCCATCCTGCCCGAAGACAGCTTTCACCACATTGGGGTCTAGGACTTCCTCCGGATTTTGTATCTCTTTTACCAGCGTTCCGATGTCCGCTCTTTTGTCGGAGAGGAGACCGATGGCATCATCAATCATCTCAGGTCGTATCAGGGGTTCATCGGCCTGCACATTCACAATTATATCACAGCGCAATGACCGGGCAACTTCTGCAATCCGGTCGGTCCCCGACGCATGGCGCCTTGACGTCATCACTGCCTTTCCTCCGAAGGAGAGCGCCGCTTCAAATATGGTCTCACTGTCTGTGGCAATGATAACATTTTCTGCAGAGCGCGCTCCTTGCGCATTTTCATAGACATGCTGAATGACCGGCTTCCCTTTTAGAGGGGCAAGGGGCTTTCCCGGAAAACGGGTAGAATCATAACGGGCAGGTATAACAATAACCGCTGACATCACCTGTGGTCAATTATATATGATAATGCGCAAATTTTAAACCCTGTTTACCTTTTTTGGACAATCTGACATAATATATAATTAATTTTGCCTTAAGCCTAAAGGAGAACCTCTTGCGTAATCTCGAGCATGATATGGAAACCTCCTTCATAGACCCGCTGGTTGTGTATAGGACTGTAATCGACAAAATACGGAATCCGATGTGATTGTGATAGCCAGAAATAATCTTTTCAAGGTGCAATGGCTTGGATTTTGAAAGCTTAATAAGCCGGCTCCTCCTGGCGGCCTTGCCGATTCTCGTGGCAATAACCTTTCATGAGGCTGCTCATGGGTTCGTCGCGAATAAATTCGGCGACCCCACAGCAAAAATGATGGGCAGACTCACCCTCAATCCGTTAGCGCATATAGATCTCTTCGGCACGATCATTATGCCAATTATGTTCTTTATTCTCTCGAATGGGGCCTTCATGTTCGGTTCAGCTAAACCCGTTCCTGTCAACTTCAATAATCTGAGGCACCCGAGGAGGGATTCTGCGCTTGTTTCTGCGGCTGGTCCCGCTACCAATGTTATTATTGCCTTCGTCAGTATATTGCTGCTGATACTAAGTTTCAAATTGTTCCCTCAATCCGCACATCCAGGGTTGCTCGGCGAAAAAGTTATCAATCCCGTTCAGGCGATGATTCAATACAGCATAGTCTTTAATATATTTATCGCAGCCTTTAACCTCATTCCCATTCCCCCTCTCGACGGGGGAAGAATAGCGGTAAGCCTTCTCCCTGCAAGGCACGCATATCAATTCAGCAAACTTGAACCCTATGGAATTTTTATTGTAATTATTCTCTGGGTGACCGGTATTGCACAGTACATTATTGCGCCGCTGCGACTGCTTATTGAGTTCATCCTTAAAGTATTCCTTATGCCTTTCGGAGGTTTAATGTGAGAGCTCGGGTTTTAAGCGGAATGCAGGCCAGCGGAAAGCTCCACCTCGGAAACCTCGTGGGAGCGCTCCAGAACTGGGTCAGGCTTCAGGATCAGTATGACTGTTTCTATTTTGTTGCTGACTGGCACGCCCTCACCACAGGCTATGCGCACCCTGAGGCTATAAAAGAGTCCACCCGGGATCTCATCCTGAATTTCCTCGCTGTGGGACTTGACCCCGACAAATGCACCATGTTTATTCAATCCAGGATTCCCGAGCACGCTGAACTCCACCTTCTCCTTTCGATGATAACCCCCCTGGGGTGGCTGGAACGTGTTCCGACGTACAAAGAAAAACTCCAGGAATTGAAGGAAAAGGACATCTCTACGTACGGTTTTCTCGGCTACCCTCTTTTGCAGACTGCCGACATCATCATTTACAGGGCAAAATATGTGCCGGTGGGAATTGACCAGATTCCTCATCTCGAGATATCAAGGGAGATTGCCAGGAGATTCAACTATCTCTACAGGGAGGTCTTCCCCGAACCGGAAGCGCTTTTGACGGAATTTCCAAAGGTCCCGGGCGTGGACGGCAGGAAGATGTCCAAGAGTTATGACAATGCCGTCTATCTTTCCGACCCCCCCGAAGTGGTGGAGCAGAAACTGAGGACGATGATGACTGATCCCGCCAGGAAAAGGAGGACGGATATTGGGGACCCCGAGCTGTCGCCGGTGTATGAGCTCCACAAAATATTTTCCTCCAAAGAGGAACAGGAGTATGTAGCCCACGGATGCAGGACTGCGGAGATCGGCTGCATTGACTGCAAAAAGATCCTCATAACGAACGTTTTCAGGGTGATGGAACCGATATGGGCAAAACAAAAAGAGCTTCTCAATAACCCGGGGGTTCTTGATGATATTGTGCACAAGGGGACTGAAAAGGCGAAGAAGGTTGCCCGGGAAACCATGGAACTTGTCAGGGACGCCATGGGACTGGGAAGATTTTAGTTGCGTTTTATCGCTGACCTCCACATCCACTCACGATATTCTCGTGCCACCAGCAGGGACATGTCCCCTGAAGCCCTCTGGAAATGGGCGCAACTGAAAGGAATTTCGGTCATCGGCACAGGTGACTTCACCCATCCCCAATGGCTGAAAGAGCTGAAAGAAAAACTGAAGCCTGAAGGCAACGGTCTCTTCAGCCTGAAAAGGGCTCTTCAAACTTCCGACGTTCCGGACTCATGCAGGGCCGGCGTCTTCTTCCTCCTCTCTTCAGAAATTAGCTGTATCTACAGTAAAGGCGGTAAGGTGCGGAAGATACATTCCATTGTCCTTGCCCCTAACTTCAGGGATGCAGAGAAGATCAATGCGGCATTGTCAAAAGTGGGCAATCTCAAGTCCGATGGAAGGCCCATACTGGGTCTCGATGCAAAGGAACTTCTGAGGATCGTGATGGACATATCACCCGATGCCATGCTTATCCCGGCCCACGCATGGACTCCCCATTTTTCGGTCTTTGGAGCGGCTTCAGGTTTTGATTCCATGGAAGAATGCTTTGAAGAGTTAACCCCGCATATTCATGCCCTAGAGACAGGGCTTTCCTCAGACCCTTCCATGAACTGGCGGCTTTCTTCATTGGACGGGATAACGCTCATATCAAATTCGGATGCCCATTCTCCGGCCAAGATCGGCCGTGAGGCAAATATCTTTGATACAGGGTATTCTTATGAAGCTATCACGGAGGCGATCAGGACAAGGAAAGGGTTTGTCGGGACAATAGAGTTTTTCCCGGAGGAAGGGAAGTACCACTATGACGGCCACAGGGCATGCGGAGTGAGCTTATCCCCGAAAGAGACAATAAAGCATAACTATCTCTGTCCGGTATGCGGCAAAAAAGTAACCGTAGGCGTCCTGCACAGGGTAGAAAAGCTTGCGGACAGAGAGGAAGGTTTCAGGCCGGCAAGTGCGCCGGGTTTTCATTCCATCATCCCTTTGACGGAGATCATTGCGGAAACATTGAAAGTAGGTGCGAACAGCAGGGCCGTGGGAAAAAAGTATTTTAGCCTCCTTGAAACACTTGGGAATGAGTTCAGGATATTGATGGACTGTTCTGTCGACGATATTGAAAAAGCGGGGACTCCTGAGATTGCAGAAGCGGTGTCGAGAATGAGAAAAGGCGAGGTTCATATCGAGCCAGGATTTGACGGAGAGTACGGGAAGGTAAAGATATTCGAATTTATCTTCACAATCGCCTAAAACCTCAGTCTCACCCTGTACGTCAGCTTCGTCTCCTTGTCCTTCCCAACAGTAAGGTTATCTCCAGATCTTGTTCTGCTTATGCTGGTTGGACAACCCTTCCCGGGGGTTGATGGCAAGGCTTTCGGGGATGAACTCGCCGCACTTGCAGTTCCATCCCTCATCAGTGCGCTCTTTCTCTGCAAGGACGGCACCACAGGCGGGGCACAGGAACTCAGTTGGGTTAATATCCGGCGTGTCCATAATGATTCTTCATTGTATCATATTTTCTCTGACACGCTGGATGATCTCTTTTTGGCCTTCCTTTTTATCTGTGCGGGCAGGAGGTGGCTGAGGGGACAGGTTTCACATAACGGCTTCGTTCTGCAATACATTTTCCCCACCTTCACGAAAAGCGCGTGATACTCATTGAAGAGTTGCACGTTCCGGGGCAACGACCTGTGGAAAAGTTCCTGAAACGCTCCGTATGATTCATCGTGATCCATGATGTCGTGTCTCGACAGAACCCGTTTCGTATAGGCATCGATCACAAAGACCGGTTTTTCAAGCGCGTAGAGGAGAATCGAGTCCGCGGTCTCTGGGCCGATCCCATTGACCAAGAGAAGCTTTTCTCGCAACACATCGAAATCATCGTGCTTCATTTTCGCCATGCTCCCCTGGTGATTCTCCATGAGGGAATCGATGAATGCTTTGAGCCTTTTCGCCTTTATGTTGAAATAACCTGCCGGCCTAATGAGAGCAGCGAGTCTGTTTATCGGCATCTCGTGTATGCTCTTCGGACTGAGTGCCTCTGCTGCCTTGAGATTCCTGATCGCCTTCTCCACATTCCCCCAGCTGGTATTCTGCGTGAGGATCGCGCCCACTGCGACCTCAAAGGGGGTATCCCCCGGCCACCAGCGCTGAGGGCCGAATGCCTTGTATAAGACCTTGCAAATTGCCTGAAGTTTATTTATATTTTTCCGTTTTGTCATACCCATTATTATTTGCAATGAAATGAAGGCGCCATGCTGATATTTATTTTATCACGAATGGCCAAACTGACAGGAGTTACCCGGCTATCGCCCTGAAGACCTTCAGGGCGAGGCGGAGGGCGTGTTCATCCTGAATTCATCATAAGCCTCTCTGAGTGGTTCGCCGTGAATTGCTGCGGGAAGCTCCTTTGTTGTAAAATTCGGATTAATTTTCTATAATTCTTAAGGCCGCTTATGTATATAACGGAGCTCATATACCGACGTCCGAAACTCCTGGTTGCCTTCAATGTGATCATTGCTGCTGCGCTCGTGGTCTTTCTGCTCATCTTTGCCAGGGACATCCTTTCCGTCACATTCAAGAAAGCAGAAAAAACCGTTGCTCCGGCGCAGGCCGGCAGCAAGAAAGAGAAAAAGGGCCTCCAGGAATATGCCGGAATCCTCAAAAACAACCCCTTCGGTTTTCCAGGGGGCCAGTTAAAGGAGCTTTCTGTTTCGAAAGAAGGGGGAGCATCGCCTACCGATATCACCCTCATGGGAACGGTGGCAGGTTCTCCCGCGCACAGTTATGCCATCATTGCCGACAAGAGCGGCAGGCAGGAGGTATTCAAGATCGGCGAGTCAGTCTTCAGCGCAGGGAAGCTGACAAGGGTTGAGAAAGACAGAATAATCATCAGCGAAAGCGGCAGGGAGGTAAATATCCCCATTACGGATATGCTGACGATAAAGGAGCTCAACCCCCTTGAGAGCGGCATGGCAGCATCCGATTTTGCGCGAAGCGCGGGGCGGGGGACTTTCATTGTGGATCAGAAAAAAGTCCTCCATGCCCTGGAGAACCCCAACCAGCTCATGACAGACGCAAGGCTCCAGCCGAACATCGTCAGCGGCAAACAGGAAGGATTTGTCCTCAGGGAAGTGAGAAGCGGCGGTATCTACCAGAGCCTTGGGCTGCAGAACGGTGATGTTCTTTTGAGGATTAACGATTATAATATCTCAAACCCCGAGAACGCGCTCCAGGCCTTTACCGCGTTGCGCGGGATGGACAGGGTACAGGTCGATCTCCTGAGGAACGGAGCAAGGATGACCATGACCTATCAGATCAGGTAAAAAAGAGTAAAAATACAAGAGGGTGATATGAGAAATCCGAAAAGAGTCTTTGTATGCATCTTGTTGCTGTTGTCCGTGTTTATTGCCTCATCTGCTTTTCCAGAAACGAAGAAGGCAGAGAAGGTCACCTTCAACTTTGTTGATGTGGACCTCCCCACCATCACTAAGTTTATAAGCAATATCACAAAAAAGAATTTCATCTTTGATGAGAGGGTAAAGGGGAAGATCACTATTATCGCGCCGACAAAGTTGAGCATTGATGAGGCCTATAATCTCTTCACTTCCGTGCTCGAATTGAAGGGGTTTACCGTCATCCCTTCGGGCGTCGAGGCCTACAAGATCATCCCTTCCTCAGAGGCGAAACAGCGGGGCGTTGCCATAGCCGTTGACAAACAGCCTGTGAACGAGAGTTACATCGCGAGGCTTATAACTGTGAAGCATATCTCATCCGACGATGCCCTGAAGTTCATACAGCCCGTTGTATCAAAGGATGGGTTTGCGTCAGCCTTTGGCCCGGGGAATCTCCTGCTGGTGATAGACTCGGGGCTTAATCTTGAAAAAGTTCTCTCCTTTGTGGACAGCATCGACCAGCCGTCCATGAGAGAGGGGCCTGAAATCGTCTTCCTCAAGCATTCCAGCGCCGATACAGTCGCAAAGATGCTCAATGAGGGGATGAGCCGGAGGCTCAGGGGCACGCCCCAGCCCATTCCAGTTGATGAGGGAAAGGCTGTGGCAGACCAGCGGTTGAACGCCGTTATCCTCTTCGGGGACAAGGGAGCAAGGGAATCCATGAAGTCCCTCATCGCGCTCGTGGACACGCCGTCTCCCGCGGCCATTGGAAGGGTAAATGTCTATTTCCTCGAAAACGCAGACGCAACCGAACTGGCAAAGGTCCTTGATGGCTTCATCAAGGGCGCCAGGCCCCAGCAGCAGGCTGCGCCGGGAGCTGCGCCGGCGGCGCCCTTTGAGGCAGCGGGAGGCATATCCATTACCGCGGACAAATCATCCAACGCGCTCATTATTGTTGCATCGCCTTCCGATTATCAGAGCCTTATGCAGGTGATCAGGCAGCTTGACCGGCGGAGGAGGCAGGTCTACGTTGAGGCGATGATCGTGGAAGCGACAATCGATAAACTGCGGGAACTTGGAACTAAATGGAGGATCACCGGCAAAAAGGATGGAGACCCAATAGCCATAGGCGGTTTCGGGACCCTAGATTCTGCTGCGTTGAACACCATATTGACCGGTCTTGAAGGGGTTACCCTTGGTGGGATGGGGAATTTCTTCAGTGTGCCGATACTAACCAAAGGGTCAGACGGATCGGTGGGCAACCAGAATCTCACCATCCCCGGGTTTGCTGCGCTTTTCAGCCTGAACGAGTTCAGGGATGTGGTGAATGTCCTCTCAACCCCTCAGATACTGACCTCGGATAACAAGGAAGCGGAGATCGTGGTGGGTGAGAATGTGCCCTTCATTTCAAAAAGGGAAAGGGACGTCACCACGACCAATACGGTCCTTAGTTCCATAGAAAGGATGGACGTGGGCATTAAATTGAAAATTACGCCCCAGATCACCGAAGGCGATTATGTGAAACTGGACATTTATCAGGAAATCTCATCCCTGGTAAAGCAGTCAGAGAACATCATAATAAATCTCGGCCCGTCGATTACCAAGCGTTCCACGAAAACATCAGTTGTTGTAAAAGACAATCAGATCGTGGTTATCGGCGGATTGATGCAGGAAACGGATGAGGAGAATGTCACGAAGGTCCCGCTCCTCGGTGATATTCCGGTACTGGGGTACCTGTTTAAGAACAAGAGGGTCGAAAAGAAAAAGACGAACCTCCTCGTGTTCCTCAATCCTCATATCATCAAGGAGTCCGAGCGTCTTGCACAGATAACAAGCAGCAAACAAAAGGAGTTTGGAGTGGCGGAAAACCGGTTTACGGAGGGCGAGCTTCTGGTCAAGTTCAAGGAAGGGGTCAATGACGAAGCAGCGCGGGGGATTCTCTCCTGGAAAGGCGCGTCGCTCGTGCGGTATATTGAAGGGATAAGGGTATATCACATACGTCTCCCGAAAGGCCAGGCCGTGGAAGATGCGGTGAAGGAATTCTCCGCTATGCCGGAAGTGCAGTACGCAGAGCCGAACTACGGGATAAAGCTGAAACAGACGGAATGAATGTGAATGTATTTGCTCTTGACTTAATGTGTCGCAGCCCTTTTCAAAAAATTTATAATAGTCCTCCTCAACAGGTGATAGGTAAACCTGTCTGCAAAAGCGATGCTAAGTTGCGTGGCAGTGAGCAAGAAACCCCGGATAAATTTTTATCAAAGGACTGTGACACATAGTGTTCTCATGTTGACCCTGTTAGACTCAAAGCCGGCAGATAGTATTTAAATGGAAACCATTGATGCCATAAAAGATGATGATGTGGAGCTCTCCCTTGTAAAGGAGATTCCCCTTTCCTTTGCCAGGAACAACCTTCTGATGCCTTTGAAAGGGCGGACGGCTCATTCACCGCTGCCGTTGCCGACAAGAGAGGGATCTTCGCGGTACTTGATCTGGCAAAGAGGTACGGGCTCAAGCCCCGCCCTCTCATGGCTCTTTCCGGGATTGTCATGGATGCCATTAACAGGTTTTACGGTCAGCTCGGTTCTGCTGAAGAGGTGATGGAGGGCATATCCGGGGAAGACCTCTCAGCCGTGGCCACAGAGTTCGAGTCGCCCAAGGACCTCCTGGAACTGACAGAGGAAGCCCCCATCATACGCCTTCTCAATGCCCTTCTCCTTCAGGCGGTAAAGGAAAAGGCCAGTGACATTCATATAGAGCCCTATGAAAAGGAACTTGAGGTGAGGATGAGGATGGACGGGATCCTTCACCGGATTCTCTCTCCGCCGAAGATCATACAGGACGCCCTTATCAGCAGGGTGAAGATCATGGCGAATCTTGATATTGCGGAGAAGAGGCTTCCGCAGGATGGGCGCATCAGGCTGCTCATCGGGGCAAGGGATATCGACATAAGGGTCTCCATTGTGCCGACCTCCTATGGGGAACGAGCGGTCCTGAGGCTGCTGGACAGGCGGCAGGGGCTCATAGGGCTCCATGACGTCGGGCTGGATGCCGGGGATACGGGGCGTGTGGAAGAACTTTTGAACAGGACAAACGGCATCATCCTTGTCACCGGTCCCACAGGGAGCGGAAAGACGACCACCCTTTATGCTGCGCTGAACAGGATACATACAGAAGAAAAGAACATTATCACCGTTGAGGACCCCGTTGAGTACCAGCTGAAAGGGGTGGGTCAGATCCATGTGAATCCAAGGATCGGCCTCACGTTCGCCTCGGGACTGAGGTCCATACTGAGGCAGGACCCGGATGTAATCATGGTTGGCGAGATAAGGGACTATGAAACTGCGGAGATTGCCATTCAGGCTTCCCTTACCGGCCATCTTGTTCTCAGCACGCTTCATACCAATGACTCTGCCTCTGCCATTACCAGGCTCATCGACATGGGGGTGGAGCCCTTCCTTATTGCTTCATCACTGGTGGCGGCTCTTGCCCAGAGGCTTGTGAGGACCATCTGTCCCCATTGTAAAGAAGCATACGAACCGACTGACGCAGAGAGAGCATATTTCAGCGGATACACCCACCTCAGTCCCCCCTTGATAAGGGGGGAATTAAAGGGGGGTGAGTTGTACAGAGGCAGGGGATGCGACCGGTGCAGGGAGAGCGGCTACCTCGGGAGGACAGGGATATTCGAGATCCTCTATGTGACCCCCGAGATAAGGGAGATGATCACCGGGCGGAAGGATTCACCGTTGATCAAGGACCAGGCGGTCTCCAGAGGCATGAAGACTCTCTACGTGGACGGCCTTAACAAGGTGATGAAGGGAGAAACCACCCTCCAGGAGGTTTTGAGGGTCACGCAGAAGGATTATGTGGAAGGATGAGAAGATAGGAACATATTAGAAGAGCCTTTTGCAAAACTATTTAAACCCCGTTAGAGATGTATCTCTAAACGGGTAAACCACAGAGAACACAGAGTGAAAGAAAAAAGAGTTCGTGGCAAGGACTTTTGCAAGAGACTCAGAATTTAGAATTTAAAAGCTTATGCCGATATTCAGATATAGAGGATACACCACAGAGGGCAGGGATGTGAGCGGCAGTATCGAGGCCTCGGGGCTCAACGATGCGGTGGTCAGGGTGAAGGCCGATGGCATCTTTCCCAGTGAAGTCATCGAATCGGGCTTTTCAGGCAGGAAGAGGATATTCCAGAGGTCGGACCAGTCTTTCCTTCCGAATATGACGAGGCAGCTTTCGATACTCCTTTCCTCAGGCGTCCCTTTGATGGAAGCGCTCCAATCCCTTGCCGCCGAGAACAAAGGCTTTTACCGGGAGCTGCTCATAGCGGTCAAGGAGAGGGTTTCAGGCGGCGCCGGCCTCTCCAAGGCACTGGAGGACTTCGGCCATATTTTCCCTGAGTTCTTCATCAATATGATACATTCCGGAGAGCAGAGCGGAACCCTGGACAAAGTCCTCATGCAGCTCGCAGACTATATCGAGAGCCGGAATACCGTGAGGGCAAAGGTCCGTTCATCCATGATCTATCCGCTCCTCATGATGGGCGTGAGCATCATCGTGCTTTCATTCCTCTTTACTTTTGTGATCCCGAAGATCGTGAAGATATTTAACGACACCAGGGCGACACTGCCCTTTATCACCATAGCGCTCATATTTGTGAGCAATATATTCATCAAGTACTGGTGGGTAATCATGGGCCTGGCGATCGGCGCAGTGATTTTTGCGAAGAGATTTCTCGGCTCGCACCGGCTTCTCGTTGACAGGCTGCTGCTCAAACTCCCCGGGAATGTGATCCAGAGTCTCTACTATTCCAGATTTGCCAGGACTCTGTCATTCCTTCTGGAAGGCGGGCTTCCAATGTTAAAAGCGCTGAGCCTTTCTGCCAGGGCTATGGGAAACAGGGAGCTGGAGGCAGTGGTGCTGAAGGCAGAACGGAAAGTAGCGGAGGGGCAGAGCCTCTCCTCGACCCTTGAGGGGTTCCCGCCGGTTTTTGTCCAGCTTATCTCCACAGGGGAAAAGAGCGGGAGGCTGCCCGAGACGTTGAACAGGGCGGCTCAGTCCTACGAGGAGGAATTCAACAGGAAGGTGAACGGCGCGGTTTCCCTTTTTGAGCCTGTCATGATACTGGTGATGGGCATGGTAGTGCTCTTTATCGTCCTTGCGGTGCTGCTGCCCATGTTCCAGTTGAACCAGTTGATAAAATGATACAATGAAATGGGGAACCTGAGGAGGCAAAACAAGTGCAAAATTCAAAATTCAAGATGAAGGGTACAAAATCAGGGAATTCCAAAATTTTCAATTTTCATTTTTCATTTTTGAATTCTCATAAAGCGGGGGGCTTCACCCTGCTTGAGATCATTGTGGTCGTCTTCAGCCTCAGCCTGCTCGCCGCTATTGGGGCGCCGAGGATCATCGGGAGGACGGATGATGCCCGCATTGCCGAGGCAAAGGTCCAGATAAGGAATTTCGAGACAGCCCTGAAACTCTTCAAGCTGGACAACGGATTTTATCCCGACACCCAGCAGGGGTTGCAGGCCCTTGTGGAAAAGCCGGCCACAGGCCGGGCGCCGCAGAACTACAAGGAGGGCGGGTATCTGGAGCAGAAAAGAATTCCAGCGGACCCGTGGGGCAATCCCTACATCTATATTTCTCCGGGGCTGAACGGGGATTATGACCTTATGAGCTACGGGGCTGACGGCAAGGATGGCGTCGAGGGCAAGGATGCGGATATCAAGAGCTGGGACATGAAATAAATTCAAAATGCGAAATGAAAAATGCAAAATCAGGAACTTTGAATTTTACATTTTTAATTTTTAATTCTCGCAAAGCGAGTGGTTTCACCCTTTTAGAACTGCTGGTAGTGATTTTTATCCTCTCGCTTGTCCTGGCGGTGTCCTTTCCTTCTTTCACCGGCATCGGGGAAAGCAGGATCAAGGCCGATGCAAAGAGACTCGGCTCCATTGTCCGGTATCTGAATGACAGCGCCATTTCCACAAAGGATACCCTCCACATGAAAATTACTTTCGCTGATAAAACGGTAAGCTACAATGGCCCTGACGGGGAAAAATCCGAACGTTTTGATTCCCTGTCCGGCCTTGACCTGCAGTCCAAAGGTCTGCTGTCCGAAGGCGAGATTATTATCTTCTTCAGCCCGTTGGGGGCATCGGAGAGTTTCACCATGCGCCTTAAGGACGATAAGGCGGATATGTCGGTCGTCTTCAACAATACGAGCGGAAGGGTGAAGATAATTCAAAATTCAAAATGAAAAATGCAAAAATTAAGGAATTCCGGAATTTTAAATTTTCAATTTTGAATTCCCGCGAAGCGGATGGCTTTACCCTCCTTGAGGTGATGATAAGCCTTGCCATTGTCGGGGGCCTTCTTGTCACGCTTCTGTACACCCTGAATTACCACCTCGGAATTGCGGAGCGGCACAGGAATACCACCATCTCCACAAGCCTTGCAAAGGAAAAAATGTATGCAATGGAGAAGAAGCCGGTGACCGATAAGGGGCAGTTCCCTGAACCGTATTCCAGCTTTTCCTATGAGACTGCCGTCAGGGATTCTTCCTTTCCAGGCATGTCCGAGATATCGGTGACGGTCAGGGAAGGGAAAGAGAGCATCACACTCAGAGAGCTTGTCCGAAAACCCAAATGATATATCCAGTTTGGATGAAACGTAGAAACAGGGAAACTGCGATACGGGGAAGAGGAGGAAACTTGAATCTCCATCTCTCCGCGTCCCCGCGTCTCCGCGTCAGTAAGATTGCAGGCTTTACGCTCCTCGAGGTTCTCGTTGCGGTTGCCATAACCTCCATGGTAATCGCCGCCCTCTACAGCGCCTTCTCACTTTCCCGCAGGGCAGTGGACGCGGTTGATGATTCCCTCCTGAGGCTCCAGGAGTCCCGCGCTGTTGTGGACACCATGAAGAGGGAGCTGGAGTCTGCTCTCTATGGGAGGGAAAAAGCGTACACTGCATTCAAACTGGACGACAGGGATTTCTACGGAAAGCAGGCCTCGCAGCTTCTTTTTACCTCATTCTCCATCCTGCTCCCCGGAGCGGCAAAGATAACCTATTCCGTGGAGGAAAATGAGGGAAAACTTGCGCTCAAGAAAAAGATCAGCTCCGCATTCGGCCGGGCGGGTGAGACGAAGAGTGTCGAGCTGATGGAGGAGATCGAATCCTTCACTGTGGAGGCGGGATATGGCGGCAAATGGGTAAAGACATGGGATAGCGGGGTGGCGAACAGCATACCGGATGAGATAAGGATCTCCCTGAAGATGTCTGCAAAGAAAGAGGAAAGCCCTGTTGCTATTTTTGAAATTGCCCGGCCAAGAATAGGGAAAGCGTTATGAATGGGACTCATCACCTGTCATCGGAAAAGGGCATGGCGCTGGCGCTCACCCTCATGATCCTTGTGCTCATCACCGCCATGGTAGTGGAATTTTCCTATGGCGTTTATACTGCCACGTCTGCCCTCTATAACTGGAGAGATGCGCAGAGACTCTCCTTTGTTTCAAAATCAGGGCTTTCCCTTGCGGTGAAGACGATCTCTGACATACCGCAAACCGATCTTTACAAGTTCCCCGGGAAGATGGATGTCCCTGTGGAAAACATACTGGAAGGATTCGCCGGAACCGCCATGGTCACGGTTGAGGACGAGAATGCAAAATTCAACCTGAATTCCCTGAGGATTCCTGAGGCATTAAGGGCGTTCAGAAGGCTTCTTGGAAACCTGGGCCTTGATGAAGGCCTTGCTGACCGGGTTAGTGACTGGATAGATGTAGATAGTGGACCAAGAGTGAGGGACTCTGAAGAAGGGGCAAAGAACGCATACATGGACAGCGTTGATGAGCTGCTGCTCATAAAGGGCATTGATCGCCAGACCTATGAAGCATTATTGCCTTACGTGACAGTATATGGTTATCTCGGGACAGAAGACACCCGCATCAATATCAATACCGCTTCAATACCTGTTATAATGTCCCTTGATGAACGGATAACTCAGGCCCGGGCGGAGGAGATTGTGAACCAGCGGAAAGTCGCGCCGTTTGAAAAGCTGAGTGAACTGAGCAGGGCGGGCTTTGACAACACACTGATTACTGCCATAAGCGGAAAGGCAACTGCAGCCCCCCCGAAAACCTTTCATATCACCTCTGTCTCGGAAGAAAATAAAATAAAGAGGGTTATTGATTGCGTGATGAAGATCGATGGCGCCGGCCAGGCAGTATTATACTGGAGGGAAATGTAATGGAGAAGATGCTCCTGGGACAGGGTCATAACAGGAAAGAGAGACCGTGAAAAGAGCGGCATTTCTTGATCTTACCTGTGCGACTGCCGATAAGCTTGAGGGCGCTCTTCATGTATTCAACGTAAGTGCCGGGAGGTATGAATTCGAAAAATCCTTGCCGTATCAAGGCGACGGCGCAGCCGCTTTCAACACCTCGGGAATCACTGACTTCTTTCTCAGTCTGCCTCTGGAGCTGTTGAATTTCAGGGTACTGAAACTTCCCTTTGATGACAGAGAGAAACTGAAGAAAGTAATTCCCTTTGAACTCGGAAATCTCATCATGGAGAGCTCCTCCGATGTGGTCTTCGATGCTGTGGCGCTGGGCGGCTCAGGCGACGGGTTCGATGTGCTGGTAACATATATCGAAAAAGGGATCCTTAAAAATATCCTGTCGAACCTTGCAACCGGCATAGACCCTGAGATCGTTACATCCCTGGAACTCCGCGCTGCGCTCAAGGGGGAGACTGAAGACATTGCCTTACGGCTGATGAACCTGCAGCTGCTGAATCCCGGGGAAAGAGTTAAGGCTGCTGGGGACGAATTGCTGAAACATACCATTAACCTCAGGACAGGCCACTTCGCCTACACAAAGGATATGGAAAAGACCAGGAAAAACCTGAAGGCGGCCGTGACCCTTCTGATCCTTCTCGCACTCGTCATCAATGCATATCTCGCATTCGGGATTATCACGTCCAAAGGCGAGGAGTCTTCCCTGAGGAGGGAGATGCGGAATACCTATGCCGGGCTTTTCCCCAGCGAGAAGAAGATAACTGACGAGCTCTATCAGATGAAATCCCATATGAAAGAGATAAAGGAAAAGGGAGATGCGCTGATTGGCGTACAACCTGTCCGGTTCCTGCTGGACCTTTCGCAGAGAACCCCGCAGGGGATATCGTTTTATGAGGTAGCCCTTGATAAGGACCTCATCACCATGAAAGGCGAGGCCTCGTCCATGGAGGATATCGATAGGGTAAAGACAAGGCTTTCCGAAGTTCTGAAGGATGTTTCGGTCTCTGATATAAAACCTTCGACAGGCGGTAAAACCCTCTTTAGTCTTGTGTCAAAAGGAAGGAAATGATGGAGTCCCGCAGGAGGATAATCATTGCAGCGCTGCTCATTGGGCTCTATGTGCTCATCATCCCCGCCTTTGTCATGGAGAGGTCTGCCGGGAAAGAACTGGATAGGCTCAGGGCGAAGCAGAAAGAGCTGTCCGTTCTGAGCGAGGAATATAAGCTCCTGAAGGAGAACGTCGATTTTGCAGAGCAAAGATCAACCCTTGCGCAGATACGGGGAATCGCCAGCGCCGTGGATATGCTCTTGTCTTCCATCGGGATGAAAGGGAAGATAAAGTCGGTCAAGGTTATCGGCGCCAGGGAGATCCGGGGTTCCATGACCGAAGAAAGCGCCGAGGTCCAGATGGAGAAGATCACCATGAACGAGCTGGTGAATATCTATTACAGGGTGCACGAAGCGCCGATGATCCTCTCAGTCAAGAGGGCCTCGATAAAGAAGTCCTTCGAAAATCCCGAACTTCTGGACATGACCATGACTATTGCGCTCTTCACCAGGAAGTGAAAAAGGCCGCCGTTGTCATCGTTGCCCTGGTGCTCTTCGTCATCTGCCTGTGGTTTATCGCTATGCCCGAAAGCCTCCTTGTTGACCTCATAGAGAATTCTCTCGGCAGTGAATACCTCTATCTCAAGACAGAGGGCGTGAAAAAGGGGCTGCTGTATAATTTCGCAGCCGGGAGAATTCTCCTGAAGAAAAAAGCCGGCGGCGGAGATTCAGACGATACCCTTTTGGTCTTCAACGACGTAAAGGGAAGGCTCGAATTTCTGTCCCTCTTCAGGTTGCGTCCCGAGCTGAGCTTCCACGGCAGCATAAACCATGGTGATGTGAGCGGTTCCGTCAGGTTGACGGGGAAAGACAGTCTAATGATCAGCGGAAGCAATATTCGCATAAACGGCATCCCGCTGTTAGAGCCGTTGGGGATTTACGGCGACGGGAGGCTTTCGGGAAGTTTTCTGGTGTTCAATAACTCAGGGGAGCTGAAGTTTTCAGTGCAGGACGTGAATCTCAAAAGCGCAACCCTCGGCGGTATTTTCCTGCCTTTGGACCTCTTTCATGATATAAGGGGAGCGGTGAAGATCAATAACGACAATACAGTTGAGGTGCAATCCTTTGCCATGACCGGAGCGGGTATCCATGCCCGGGTCAAGGGGATCATACAGGGCAACGACATGAACATGTCCCTCGAGCTGATGACGGATTCATTTTTTGCGCCGGGGCCTCTCTTCCATCTGATGCTGGAAAACTACAGGGTATCCCCCGGCTACTATGTGGTTCCCCTGAAAGGCGGGATACCGAAAGGGAAAGGACACTTCGAAGAAATTCTTTCCCGTCTTGTGGTAAAGGGATTTGAGGTGAGAGCACGGGCGAAGGGTTAGACTAGCGCGGATGTTCTCTCCGGTAATTCCGGGGCAGCTCCCTCAGTCCATTTCTTCCCCATATTCCCAGTCCCTTTTCCCCGGCATAACGCTGAGCGTCTCTGAAGAAGTCCACGTATTTGACATTGGGAGGGAAGGTGTAAAGGACTGCGTATCCATTCCTGACCATTTCGAGGTTTATCAGCTTATTGCCCGTGGTCCAGACATAGGCGAGAAGTCTTCCGTGCTTATCTCTCTTCTGCACATCAAACTCCAGGATGACGGAATTCCCCGATAAGCTGATGAGTTCCCTGAGGTGTCTCTTTGCATTGGCGCCCCACGGTCTCTGAGCGAGTTCAGGGGCATCTATGCCGGTTAATCTCACCTTTTCCTTCTTCCGGCCGATGGCCACGCTCAGGGTATCACCGTCGTGAACCGCGACAACCCTTCCCGGCGCTGTGTTCTGCCGCTGGGCAGCAGTCACCTCCCGGAGGAGAAAGAAATAAAAGACAGCGAGCAGGGCAATTCCCATTGCCGGCATATAACGTGTATTCATGAATTCATTATAAACCATTAAACTATACATAACGTCATAATAATTGCCGAATTATCTGTCATTCCAGCTTGTCTGG
>CAMTVV010000150.1:0-10209 GCA_947085305.1 uncultured Nitrospiraceae bacterium | reverse complement strand
GAAAATTCAGGAGGCCGGCGGACCGAGCATCATCAACAGGGTTGACAGACAGAGGGCGATAACACTCTTTGCAAACCTTGAAGGCAAACCCCTCGGCCAGGCAAAGGCTGAGCTCGACGCCATATCTGCAAAGGTTCTTCCTGCCGATTACTCTGCAAGCTACAAGGGAATGGCTGATATGATGGGCGAATCATTCAAATATCTCATGTTTGCCCTTATACTCGGAGTCATTCTTGCCTATATGATTCTGGCGTCGCAGTTTGAAAGTTTCATTCACCCTTTCACAGTCCTTTTATCGCTTCCCCTTTCATTTATAGGCGCCTTTGGCGCATTGCTGATAACTGGAAAGACGCTCAATATTTTCAGTTTCATAGGGCTTATCCTGCTCATGGGACTTGTGAAGAAGAATGCAATACTTCTGGTTGATTACACAAATACATTGCGTGCAAGGGGAATGGAAAGAAGAGAGGCGATACTCCATGCAGGACCTGTGAGATTAAGGCCTATTCTCATGACAACATTTGCAATGGTCTTCGGTATGATGCCGATTGCAATTGGCATTGGAGAGGGCGCTGAAACCCGCGCTCCTATGGCAATTGCGACGATTGGCGGACTTCTGACATCGCTATTTTTGACTCTTGTAGTCGTGCCTGTAGCCTATGATTTATTTGACGATCTGCAGGAGAAATTTAAGAAGAAGCCAAAGGCCAGGGAGTCAAGAGCATAAAGTGGCACTCATAGCCTATTATAAAAAATCCGGAGGCATTTATGGATGAAGTAAAGACGAATAATAAAAAGAGGAAAAAATTTGCATTCATTATTTTATGAGGATAAGGGCCTGATATGACGAATATCCTGATAGACGCGCTCTATGCATTCATCCCGATATTTGTGGCAATAGACATCTTTGCCGTTATTCCTATATTTGTGTCGATGACCGAAGGAATGCCGGGCAAAAAGAGACTTGTTGTGGAGCGTGAATCCGTCATCACCGCTCTGGCAGTCGGCCTTACCTTCATTGCTGTGGGAGAGGTCATATTCAAGATTCTCAGTATCACTGAAAATGATTTCAAGATCGCGGGCGGGCTTATCCTCCTCATATTCGCGATCCTCGATCTCATGGGCTATACAAAAGTACGGGAACAGGCAGGGAAGCTGGGCGTGGTCCCCTTGGGCGTCCCCCTCATCGTTGGACCTGCTGTGCTCGCCACCATTCTTGTGCTGGTGGATCACTACGGCATTGTCCCGACCATCATCTCCTTTATTGTAAACCTCTTCATCGTCTGGCTTTCCTTCCGGACCTCCTCAAGAATCCTCGCTTTTTTTGGAAGGGGGGGCATTATGGCTGTTTCAAAGATCATGGCCCTGCTTTTGGCGTCCATTGCCGTCATGCTCATTCGCGTGGGTGTGGAAAATATAGTGGCAAAGATTTAAGCGCGGGCAGTTGGGAACTCTTGAGCTGCATTCCCGTTGATTTCTTGACTTTTGAGGGAAGGGTAGTTTATAAACAATATCATGCGGGCGTAACTCAGTGGTAGAGTGTCAGCTTCCCAAGCTGAAGGTCGCGGGTTCGAATCCCGTCGCCCGCTCCAGCTCCTTATGAAGAAAAACCTGTTCATTGTCATGCTCATTATCGCGTCCATTGCAACGGCCCTGCTGAGCGCCCTTATCTCTTACCGGAACGCGGTCAGTGCAGCGGAAGACTTTCTTAAGTCCCAGGCCCTGGGCATTGCTGTGAGTGTTGACAGCGCCATCTCCCGGTACGGCACAGAGGAAAATATCCTGCCCGATATCATTGGGAGCGGAAAATGGGAGGGGCTCGCCTTCATTGCGCTGTATGCCCGTGACGGTCAGACCGTGCTTCACTCCAACAAAAACCTGATCAACAAGAAAATCGACGACAGGGAGATCGGCAAGACTGCTGAATCAGGGGAGCCCACCTTCGGATACAGGGAGCTCGGCACCGGCGAAGAAGTCTATGTGCTGAATTTCCCCGTCCATCTTCAGGCGTCTTCAATGGCGCTCCGCATTGCCCTGCATCCCTACCCCGCCCGCGCTATTGTGAGGGGGGCCCGGTTTCAGTTGCTGAGCATTCTCGTCGCGCTGCTGGTCCTCTCCCTCATCACCGTGTTTTTCCTCATCGCAACAAAGAGAAGAGAGGAACTGGAAAGGGTTCTTGCTGAAAAGGAGAAACTGTCGGTGCTCGGGGAAATGGCCTCTGTCCTTGCCCATGAGATACGGAATCCTTTAGGGAGCATTAAGGGGTTTGCCCAGTACCTCAAAGAGCAGATAACAGGACAGAAACCCCGCGATATGGCTCTGACAGAGCAATATCTGGGGATAATCGTTTCAGAATCAAAAAGGATAGAGACCTTGACCGAAGAACTCCTTGCCTATGCAAAACAGGATGACCTGAAGATCGAACGCTTCTCTCTTTCCGAGCTCATACGCGAAACATTATCCCTGCTGCCCTCATCGCCCCTCGTCTCTTTCACCGTTGCTGTTCCTGATGACATTATCCTCTTTTCCGACAGGAGCAAGTTGAGACAGGTGGTCGCCAATCTCGTGCAGAACGGGCTCGAAGCGATACCCGGGAAAGGGACCATAGGGGTGAGCGCTGAAGAAAGAGAAGAGTATATACACTTGAAGATTGCCGACTCCGGCCTCGGGATGGATGAAAACGTTATGGGTAAAATATTCAAACCTTTTTACACCACAAAGGCAAAGGGCACCGGTCTCGGGCTTGCGATTGTGGAGAGGCATGTAAAAGCGATTGGTGGTAAGATAAAAGTGGAGAGTGAAAAAGGCAAGGGGAGCGCCTTCAGCCTCGAGCTGCCGAAACAGTCAGGCAAGTCAGGATAGAGAGATATGAGCAAAGAAAACTTCAGGATACTTATCGTGGATGATGAGCAGAGTTTCGCGCTCCTCGTTTCACAAATATTGAAGGATGAGGGGTATAAGGTGACGACCGCAGCCGGCGGTAATGAGGCATTGAATCTCATCGACAGATACAATCCCGACCTCATTATTTCCGATATCAAGATGCCGGGGATGGATGGCATAGCATTTATGAATGCCGTTAAATCGAGATTCCCTGATAGTGACTTCATAATGATTACCGCCTTTGCCACAGTGGAAACGGCAGTGGCCGCTATGAAGATGGGCGCCCTGGATTACATCACAAAACCTTTGAAGGAACCCGAAGAGCTGCGGCAGCTGGTCCTGAAGGCATATGAGAAATATCACCTTGTATCAGAGAACAGGGCGCTCCGCGAAGAGCTCCAGGGGGGATTTCCTCCACAGGAAATCATCTTTGCCGGAATGGAGAACATTCTCGACGAGCTCAGGGCAGTGGCGGGAACAGACTCCACAGTGATCCTCTATGGCGAAACAGGGACAGGGAAAAGCCTTATCGCCAGGGTTATTCATCAGATGAGCGGAAGAAAGGGGCTTTTTGTGACGATAAACTGCGCCGCTATTCCTGAGAACCTCCTTGAATCAGAACTTTTCGGCCATGAAAAAGGAGCGTTTACCGGGGCTCTTCAAGCAAAGAAGGGGAAGTTTGAATACGCAAACAACGGCGCCATTTTTCTCGATGAGATAGCTGAAATGAGTCCCGGCCTCCAGACGAAACTTCTCAGGGTCCTTCAGGAGAGGAGATTCGAAAGACTCGGGGGGCTGGAGACGATTGCCACCAGCGCGAGGGTGATTGCTGCAACGAACAGGGAGCTCAAGGAAATGGTCTCTCAGAAAAAATTCCGGGAAGATCTTTTTTACCGGCTGAATGTCTTCCCTGTCCATATCCCGCCGCTGAGAGAAAGGAAAACGGCCATCCCTCAGTTGACCGGGTATCTTGTAAAGAAATTAAAGGCAAGAATCGGCAAGGTCATCGAGGAGATACCTGAGGAGTCTGTCGGAAGGTTGTTGTCCCACCAGTGGCCCGGCAATATAAGGGAACTTGAAAACGTCCTCGAAAGGGCGATCATACTCAGCAGGGACGGGAAGCTCTCTTTTCCGCCCTTTGAGCAGATACCGGAGGACCAGGGCGGGGGCGATATGAAGAGCATCGAAAAAAGGGCGATTGAGAATGCCCTCGGGAAAACCGCAGGCAACAGAAGGGCGGCGGCGGAAAGTCTCGGCATTTCCCTGAGAGCATTGCAGTATAAGATTAAGGAATACGGCATAGCCTCATAGGGGTGCGCGCAATGAATATTGACATGAGGGAAAAGATTTGATATGGTTACTGCGGATTGATGCTGATGAGGAATGCGCAGATAGACCTGAAAAACCCCTTCCGGTTATTTTTATGCAACATCGTTTTTTCTTTTCTCTTTCTTCATGTGGGAATTGCGTATTCCAATGAACTCCCTCTCTGTGCGGGATGCCATAAGAAACAGGCGGAGGGGAAAGAGATTCATCCCGTGGTGAAAACCCGTGGATGCGTATCCTGCCACACAAAACCACATTCCAGGGCTGCAAAACCCATGAAGTTTCTTTCTGCAACCGGGGTCGATCTTTGCTGGAAATGTCATGACAAAACCAGATTTACCCGTCAGGTAAAACATCCTCCCGTTGCCGAAGGTCAGTGCATGTCCTGCCACGCTGTCCATGTGTCGGATTTCCCGAAGCTCCTGATTTCGAACATGCCGGACTTATGCATTAACTGCCATGATAAAGCCAGGTTTATGAATAAGACCGTTCATCCGCCTGTTGCCGGAGGGATGTGCACGTCGTGCCACGACCCGCACAGCAGCGAAGCAAAAAAACTCCTCATCGCCGAATCACCCGGATTGTGTTTCAATTGTCATGACAAACAGAAGTTTTCCGGGAAGAAAGATGTCCATGCGCCGGTTGCTGGAGGGCTCTGCGCTTCGTGCCATGAGCCTCATGCTTCCGCTGCGCAGAAACTTCTTCTGAGGCAGGCCCCGGACCTCTGTTTTAACTGTCACAGCAAAAAAGATTTTGAGGGCAAGAAAGTCATGCATTCTCCTGTGGCGGCCGGCATGTGCCTGAACTGCCACTCTCCCCATCAGTCGGATTCGGCAAAGCTGCTTCTTGCGGAACTGCCCGCCCTGTGTTTCACCTGCCATGATAAAAACAATTTTGCCCATAGGAATGTCCATCCCCCTGTGGCTTCGGGCATGTGCATGTCCTGTCATGAACCGCACGGCGCCGGCATTAAAAAGTTGCTGCTGTCAAGCGTGAATAGTCTGTGCCTGCAGTGTCACCCGACGATTGCTCAGAAGCCCCATGTAGTGAACAGCCCAAATGGAGGACATCCACTTGAAAGCAAACGGAAGAAAGTCGTGGACGGCAAAAAGATAAAACTGTCCTGTATCTCATGCCACAAACCGCACAGCTCGGACTGGATCAGCCTTTTCAAGCACAAGGCAGACACTCCCTTCGGCATCTGCGGTAGCTGCCACAGGAGAAAGTAACCCTAACGTTGCAAAACATTCACCAGGCGTCGGCCTTTGTTGGTTTGTCATTCCGTCAGAGCGAATTTGCGCGGAGGGCAGAGAAAGGCAAAAGGGCAAGGGCCTGCAAAGAGGCCCTTGCCCTTTTAGTTCGGAGGGCGTTATTTCTTTTTCTTCATTTCCTTCGGCGCTTCTTTTTTCTCTGCGCCGCTGGTGAAGCGGTTCAGATCGTGGGCGATATTGTGACAGTCGCTGCATTTCGGGAACTTAGCCATAATGCCTGCGGGATGAGGAACACCGTGGCAGTCCTGGCACTTCGGCGTCATCTTGTGCTTTGCCTGGTGGCAGAAGGCACAGGCAAAGGTCTTGTGCTTGGTTGCGCTCGAGCTGAGAAGATCAAAGGCTTTCCCGTGGCATGCCGCGCAGTTCTTTGAAGTGATATCAGCTGCGTACGTCACAGCTTTCGGCATATGAGCCTTGTGACATTTTTTGCACTCTCCGGCGCCCATATCAGAGGCATGGGGTTTATGACACTGAGTGCATTGCGGGACCTTGCCGTGGACGCTATGACAGGTGCTGCAATATAGCGCCGTATGCTTGCTCTTGTTTTCCCGGAGCTGTGCGATCTGCTGGGAGTGACAGGTGAGACAAGGATCCGTGACATTGCTGCCGAAAGTAATCTTCAAGGGCGTGTGAGGATTCTTGTGGCATCCCAGGCAGGCCTTGAGCTCAAAGTGAGGTTTACCCATGTGGCACTGGCTGCACTGGGGGATCGGCTTCTTTACCGTTGGCGGATGGCCCGCATGGCAGTCCGAACAGCCCACATTCTTATGCTTCCCTCCGGCCGTAGCGATGTCGCCAGGGGGTCCTGCATGGCACTTGACACAGTCTTCATTGGACAGGGCTGCCCTGGCAGTCTGAGCCGGCGCTGAGCCGGAATAAGCCAGAAGCGCAGCAATGCCCGCGACCAGGACAAGCGCAATCAAAAGACTACTGCGTTTTACTTCTCTCATTTTTCCCTCCTTCTTGATTTTTATTAAGCGCCCCTCTACCCTATAAAAACAGTTTCCGAAGATAAATTATGCAGTGAAGATTCCTCACAGAACAAAATTTTACGCCATTATGTCATATTTCCTTAATGCAGTCAACATACCCTAAGCGGAACCGGAAAATAGACATAGAACTTTCCAGAAGTTTCCCCTCCCTTGATGGGAGGGGATTAAGGGGAGGGGGTTTGAGAGGATTAACAATTTCCTATCTCTATTTTAGGTGCGGAATTTTTTTTATTGACGTTTTTATTCCAGGTTGGTTATATTAGTTCAGTGCCTGAACGCACGAAATGCCTCACTTTCCAGTCCTGTTCATAACAGGATTCGGCGGTAGCCCGCGCGAAAACAGCCGGGTGCAAAGCGCAAAGAACATGCCGCCGGCATTTTATTATCGAAAAAAGTTTTTACGCCGTGCGCCAGGCTTAGTGACTGATGGACGAATTACAGTTCAGGACCCTTCGTGAATTAGCAAGGGACGGGACCCTTTCCCAGCGTGACCTCTCAAAGAGGATGGGGCTCAGCCTGGGCCGGGTGAACTATCTTGTGAACGAGCTCCTCAGGGCCGGGTATGTCAAGGCGAGCCGCTTCAAGAATTCCAGGAACAAGATCGCGTATATGTATATCCTCACCCCAAAGGGCATGAGCGTTAAACTCGCGCAGACCTGCAATTTTCTCCAGAGAAAGCTCGAGGAATACCACAGGCTCAGGGAAGAGATCGAAGCCCTGAGACAGGAGACGGAATCCATTGTGCGCTGAAAGTCGGGCATCCAGGAAAGTTCTCGTTACCGGCGCAGCCGGATTCATCGGGTTTCATCTCTGCAAAAGGCTTCTTGAGCGTGGCGATGAAGTAGTCGGCCTCGACAACCTGAACGACTATTATGACGTGAACCTGAAGCTGAACAGGCTCAAGCAAATTACCATGGAGAGGAACTTCAAGCCCGTGCGGCTGGACCTTGCAGACAGGGACTGGATCGCCCGAATGTTCAGGGATGAGAATTTCGACATTGTCGTCAACCTCGCTGCACAGGCAGGTGTCCGATATTCTCTCATAAACCCTCACTCCTACATAGACAGCAATATCAGCGGCTTCCTGAATATCCTTGAGGGCTGCCGGCATAATGCCGTGAAACACCTCGTCTTTGCATCTTCCAGCTCTGTCTATGGAGCGAACACGCAGATGCCGTTCTCCGTCCATCACAATGTGGACCATCCTGTCTCTCTTTATGCAGCCACCAAGAAGGCCAATGAACTCATGGCGCATACCTATGCGAGCCTTTACAGGATACCCTGCACCGGACTCAGGTTCTTCACGGTCTATGGCCCGTGGGGGCGTCCTGACATGGCGTTATTCCTGTTTACGAGGGCGATACTGGAAGGAAAGCCCATAGACGTATTCAACTACGGAAAGATGCAGCGTGACTTTACGTATATCGCTGATATTATCGAAGGTGTTGTCAGGGTGATGGATAAAATACCGGCGCCGAATCCCCGCTGGAGCGGCGACAACCCCGACCCCGCCACAAGTTATGCGCCGTATAAACTGTATAATATAGGCAACAACAATCCGGTGGACCTCATGCATTTCATCGAAGTATTGGAAGACTGTCTCGGGAAAAAGGCGGAAAAGAACCTGCTGCCAATCCAGCCTGGAGATGTTCCTGCCACCCATGCGGATATCGACGACCTTATAAGAGACGCGGGCTTCAAGCCCGAAACTTCGCTGGAAACAGGCATTCAACGGTTTGTCCAATGGTACAATGAGTATTACAAGCTATGAGCACAGAGTAGATGGCTAAGTCGGGTGTTTTGATGAATTTGCTTAAGCAGATTGAAACGAAGAGCGCTCACATCGGCGTCATCGGGCTTGGTTACGTAGGACTGCCGCTCGTCTTAGAATTCTGCAAAGCAGGATTTCCGGTGACCGGCTTTGATGTTGATCCGGCAAAGATCAAGACGCTCAAGAAAGGAAAGAGTTATATAAAGCACATTGACTCTGAACTCGTTGCTCGTTGCTCATCGCTTCTTTCCCCAACCACTGATTTTTCAAAACTTTCCGGCGCAGATTGCATAATAATCTGCGTGCCGACGCCTCTTAATAAGAACCGCGAGCCGGATATGACTTATGTCTTTAATACCACAAGGACCATTGCTCAATACCTCAGGAAAGGACAGCTCATTGTCCTCGAATCCACCACCTATCCAGGCACTACTGATGAGGATATGAGGCTGATCCTTGAGGAGACAGGACTCAAGGCAGGTGAGGACTTCTATCTTGCCTATTCCCCTGAACGCGAAGACCCGAATAACAAAGATTTTTCGACAAGTACGATTCCGAAGGTGGTGGGAGGATATACCGAAAAATGCCTCGCGGCTGCAAAAGCCCTCTACGACACCATTGTTGTGAAGACGGTGCCGGTATCTTCCACGAAAGTGGCAGAGGCAACAAAGCTGCTTGAAAACATCTACCGGTCTGTGAATATCGCCCTCGTGAACGAGCTGAAGATGCTGTTCGATAAAATGGGGATTGACGTCTGGGAGGTGATCGCGGCCGCAAAGACGAAACCCTTCGGGTTCCAGGCATTTTATCCGGGTCCGGGCCTCGGCGGACACTGCATCCCAATTGACCCGTTTTACCTGACGTGGAAGGCACGGGAATATGATTTCTCCACCCGTTTCATAGAGCTTGCAGGTGAGATTAACACCGGCATGCCGCACTATGTAGTGCAGAAGGCGGGCTGGATTCTGAATGAAACCGGGAAGTCCCTCAAGGATTCCCGTATCCTCATATTGGGAATGGCATACAAGCAGGACGTGGATGACCAGAGGGAGTCACCGTCCTTGAGGATCATCCGGATTCTCAGGGAGCATGGCGCAGAGGTCTGTTACAACGATCCTCATGTCCCTGTCTGCCGTGGCCACCGTAGTTACCCTGAGATTGACATGAAGTCAGTGGAGCTCACTGAAGAGACATTGAACAATGCCGACATGGCGCTGCTGCTCACCGACCACTCGGCCTATGACTATGCCTTTATTGAGAAACATGCGCGCTGCATCCTTGATACAAGGAACGCCTTCGAAAGGAATGGGATTAAGAGCGGGAAAATCCACAAGGCGTGAGCTTTCTTGCCACGATGAAAGATTTGACCCTATGTACCCGTGCTTTGATTTGCTTTCCAGCCGGCTTATGCGCTTGAATAAATGCGCATATGCAGGCATGACCCCAATAGATACCAATAGATACCCTGTGACTTGGTAGATAGCGAGCGTATATTCACTAATTCAAGCCTGACCCTGATCTAAATTATGGCGGGACGCTGTCTCCGAAAACGGACTCGAGGCAGCCTTTGAAAAAGACGGGGCGAATGAGATATAACTTTAGAGATGTAAAAGGAGGTTCTAAATTATGGCAACCTTAACGAACCGTAAAGAGATCATTGTTAAAGATCTTGAAGAACTGCCCCCTGAGTTGATCCAGGAGGTAATAGACTTTATCGAGTTTCTAAAAGACAGAAGAATGAAGAAGACAGGCGTCGACTATGAAACGTTGCTATTACAACAGGAGAGTCTGAGCAGAATTTGGAAAGCAGAATCCGAAGATCTCTATGAGTTATAAAAGAGGAGATATGGTAGTTGTTAAGTTCCCTTTTATTCTCAAGGAGGGGTCTGAAAAACAAAAAGGAAGACCCGCGCTGGTTATTTCTGACGATAAAGTTAAAAAGGGATATAAGGATATCATCCTGGCT
>CAMTVV010000149.1:0-2654 GCA_947085305.1 uncultured Nitrospiraceae bacterium | reverse complement strand
TGCTGATAAGAATAATTATGAAACTGAGGATAACGAGTCCGAAATACGGATACCAGTTTATATTCAGGTATCCGAGCGCCTTCAGGGGGGACCGGTCATGTTCGAGGAAAGTGAAGGCAAAGGGGTCTTTGTCCGGAAGCGCTTTATGTTCGATGATGTGCTGCCCTGTCTTTATATGCCACCAGAAGTCATTGTCGTTCACCTTTATGAACCAGGATGAAAAGGCAAAAAAGAGCAGAATCAAAAGGGCTGCATAAGGAATGCCGCGTTCCAGCCATAAACCACTTTTGTTTGATATGGTTTTAATCAAAAGAATTCCTCGATGCTCTGCATCGGAGTTGCCGAATATTCCCTCCCCCTTGAGGGGGGACTTTAAACTTCCCCTCTTGGGTTAAGAGGGGATTGAGGGGCGTTACTCTAAAGTTAATCCCCCTTCTTCTGGACCCTGTAATTCCTATAATTTCTCAGAAAGTCTCCGAGCGAGCCACCCTTCATATCCCTTGAGCTGATGACCTCCTTGAGCATTGCGACATTCAACCTGCCGTCCTTCAGAAAGTCGTCCAGCGCGAGATTCCTGATGTCTTCAGCGCTGATGGAGGTGATCTCCGCTGCTATGGTGACCTTGTCTTTGCCCGCAGAGGCGCTTATGTCCTTGTAGAAGTCCTCAACGCACCTGCCGAGATACCCTCCGCCGATGAGTATTATTCTCGGCCCGACAGCCTCGATGAAGCCGGAGAGACGCTTTTTCGACTCCTCCCCGACATAGCCCCTGTTAGGCTTCTTTGAATAGAGATAGAGCGCGGATTCCGAGCTGTTCGTCACGCTGTTGATGTACCGCGCATATTCATCGTTCAGGTCTTTATACACATAGCCGTTATATTCCCTGTAACCGCCGGGCAGAACAACGAGGACGAGCCGCTTCCGTGTAGAGGTTATTTCAAGGAAGTCCCTCACCGACCTCTCCTGCTCCTGGAGGAACCTCTTGTGCTTTGTGAAGGCTGCTTCGTTCAGAAAGGCATCCACAGGATTCTCCGCTGTCATGGGAGGGGGGCGGTCATTAAAAAAGACTGAATAGGCAGGATGCACGACCACGTAAAGGACACCGTCGTCAAGATATTCAGCGTATTTCCCGTATTCAGACTCCGCGAGATCATCAAGGCTCTTCAGCATGAAATCATTCCCCGCCAGAGAAATCCAGTCAGGGTGTTTCTCGATAGAGTTATTTCTCTCCCCTATCGCTTTCAGGGTCTCTTCAAGGCTCTCGACTTTGCGGGGATAATAGTCGCCCGCGGAGCCCGGCCGGCCGCTCTGGAAGTCGCCTGCACAGGCGCCGAGCGCGGCGCACATAACAAGGAGCCCTATAGCATAAAAAATCCGCATGATGGGGTATTATAGCATATGAAACGTTAGCGCCTAAAAAATCGCTCAATTCGGGTATAATATCAGCAAGCTGCCCGGTAAGGCAGCAATAAGTCAAACCTTATTGGGAATGTGACATGGTTACATTAAAAGATGCCGCAGCCGGCATTTCAGCGCTGCGCAATAAGAGATTTCTGAAGGCTGTGACAGCGTTAAAAAGAGCAATAAATATCCTCGTCAAAAAATATCACGTAAGCAGGATCATACTCATAGGCTCTCTGGCCGATAAACAACGCTTCGGATTTCATTCGGATATCGACCTGTGCGTTGAAGGGCTTTCGGACAAACTTTACTTCAAGGCAGTTGGGGAACTTCTTTTGGAGGCAGGCGAGTTTGATATTGATATTATCCCCATTGAAGGCGCAACGCCCGAGCTGAGAGAACGACTTAGAAAAGGGAAGGTTCTTTATGAAAAAAAATGAGCTTTTCCTGAAAAGGGTAAGAAATGAAATCCTATCAGAGATTGAGCATGTTTCAAGATTAATGGATGAATATAATGATTTTGTCATTAAATATTCAGCTCATATGGATGTGTACCTGCTGAGGGTGAAGGCAACCTTTATGGCTGATTTTTATATGGGCGTCGAGAAAATTTTCAAGCTTATAGTCGAAGAAATAAACGGCGGCGCCCCGAGGGGCGAGGGATGGCATAAGAGACTTCTCCATGCTATGACTCTTGAGGCAAGGGGCATAAGACCGGCTGTTATATCAAAAGAGTTGTATCAGGATTTATTGAAGTTTCTCGGTTTCAGGCATGTCGTGAGGCAGGCTTACGGGTTTCAGCTTGAGGAGAAGAAGCTTAAAGAGCTTGAAAACATATTTGAAAAGACATGGAAAAGGTTTTCCCGCGAGATAAAAAAGTTCTGCAATTTTCTTGACGGAAAATCCCGACAGGCTTAAAAAATGAGCAGCTTGCTTCAGGCTGAGACTCTCCGCCTCGCCATGGCGACAGCCCGGACAAAAGCGTACCTTGTAAGCAATGCTATCAAGGAGTCCGAAAAATAGACACGGAAAGTTGTTAATCCTCTCAAACCCCCTCCCCTTAATCCCCTCCCGTCAAGGGAGGGGAAACTTTTGGAAAGTTCTATGTCTATTTTTCGGACTCCAGGGGGTTATTGAAATTTTTCCTGTTGCTCTGGTATATTTCTTGTTAGTGGAGACTTTTGAAAACTATTTAGAGTCTGTGTATAAACTACGTAATTCACAATAAAGGCTGTCATTCCCGCAAGTGAAGC
>CAMTVV010000148.1:0-9196 GCA_947085305.1 uncultured Nitrospiraceae bacterium | reverse complement strand
TTCTTCGCAAGTTTCAAATAGGCATGAGGCGTGTTCTCTATCGTCCCGTAATAGCCCGCCTCTCCTCTGTCAGCATTCGCTATGCCTACCGAAATGTCCGCCTTGTGTACATCCAGCCCTGCAAATTTGCTATACTTATACTTATACATAACCTGTCCTCCTTAATGTGGCTCTGAGCCTTTGGTTTTAACCTTTAGCTTAACCCACGTCCCTTAAGGATGGACAGGTTTAATACATTATGTCTTGTCCGGAATCTTTCTTTACGATTCCGAATAAGTCGGAAGGATTGCTGACAAGCCGCAATGACAGAATTGAAATGGTCACGTGGCTTTACTTATGGTCTTATTAGTAAGAGCTCCGTAATATCAAAGGGGCATAGGAGAATCTCAAGAGTTTACGGATAGGGCGTCCGGGCGCATGCGCCCCTCGCGCATTTCCAGGCATTATGCGAATAAGTCTCAGCCTAAAGTATATTTTGTCTACGACTGTAATCCTTCTTGTTGTAATGGGAATAATGCTGGGCATTATCTACAAGAGGCATGAAAAGCTTGTCATTGAACAGACAAAAATTCAGGCAAAAGCGCTGTTTCAGCAGATAGTTATAACAAGAAAATGGATCGCAGATCACGGCGGGGTCTTTGTTGAGAAGCTGCCGTGGGTCAAACCAAATCCCTATCTTGAGAACCCGCTAATAACAGATATCGCAGGGAGAAGATATGTTAAACAAAACCCTGCCCTCGTGACAAAACAGCTCTCTTCATATGCGCAGAAGGAAGGGCTCTATTTTTTTCACATAACAAGCCTAAAGCTACTGAATCCGGAAAACGCGCCGGATGACTTTGAAAAAGGGGCGCTTAATGATTTTGAATCCAGTGAGCTTAAGGAATTATCGAAGATTGAAAAGATCGGAGATTCTTATTATTTTAGATACATCGCCCCGCTTTATGTTGAAAAGGCCTGTCTTCAAATGCCATTTTAAACAGGGCTATAAAGTTGGCGATATAAGAGGGGCAATAAGCGTGTCGGTCCCGATGGATCATGCCCTTAAGGTGATCAGGTCTGATAGAAAGTATATGATTTCCGGCACTATTGGTACTATAGCAGCGCTTATGGTCGTCTTATTCATGACAACAAGACGCATGGTAATACACCCGGTAAATAAGCTCAGAACCCTTATGTTGAACTTCCCTAAGGATGGTAATCCGGATATCCCCGTGATGAAAACTAATGATGAGCTTGAAGATTTGAGCAGGTCATTTATAGCTATGGCAAGGTCTATTGACGAGTACCATTCATGTCTTCAAGAGAAGATAAGCGCTGCAACTCAAGAACTTACTGAAAAGAACGAGCAACTATTGAGATTGAATAAGACAAAATCTGATTTTATTGCAAAGATTTCACATGAATTAAGGACACCGCTTACATCCATAAAAGGAGCCATGGATTATCTATCGGCAAGACTATCAATACAGAGAAGTGATAATGAGGAAGACCTGAAAGTATTTTTTGAGGTAATAAAAAAGAATGCCGAGAGGCTGATAAGGCTGGTAAATAACGTGATTGACTATGAGCGGATAGAACTTGGCGAATTTGAAATGCATTTTAAAGAAATAAACCTGAAGGATGTCTTTGACGAGGTTATCACAGGATTCAGGCCGCTGTCAGAAGACAAAAAAGTCAATATAGAACTCAAGGCAGAGGATGTAATAGTCCATGCAGATGAAGACAGGATAAAGCAGGTGCTGACAAATCTCCTGTCCAATGCGTTAAACTTCAGCCCTGAATCTTCCGATATTATTGTTAATCTTGCAGGGATAGACGGATACGCAAATGCAAGCGTAGAGGACAGCGGATGCGGTATCGCTGAGGCTGAAAAGAAAATGGTATTTAGACAATTCTATTCAAAGGGCGTAAAAGACGGCACAGGGCTGGGCCTTGCAATATGCAAAGGCATAATAGAAGCCCATAACGGAGAGATAGGGCTAAGCACTGCCTGGGGCAAAGGCAGCCATTTCTGGTTCACTATACCGAAGATAAGAAAAGAGGTTTTTCTGGATGAAAAAACAACTGCTTGTTGTAGATGACGACCCTGACATACTAAAAGTGCTTAAGGCAAACCTTGAGTTATACGGGTTTGATACCATAACGGCAGGGAATTGGGCAAAAGCAAATGAGATACTGAATGAGCATCTGCCTGACCTTATAATCCTTGACCTTATGCTCCCTGACGGGGACGGGATAGAGATATGCAAGCTGTTGAAAGAAGATTATCCAAAAACACCAATCATTATGCTTACTGCAAGGGACAGTGTATCTGATAAGGTCATGGGGCTTGAGAGCGGAGCTGATGACTACATAGTAAAACCCTTTGAAACGCTCGAACTTGTAGCAAGGATAAAAGCCTGCATGAGGAGGACCATGCCCCCGGAAAGCAAAATAGTCATCGGCAACATGGAGATCGATCATGGTGCGCGCACTGTAAAGGTTAGAGGGAAAGATATCGAGCTTACCCCAAAGGAATATGAGCTGCTCTATCTTCTTATCACAAACAGGGGAGAGGTCATAAGCAGGGAATTTATCAGAAAAAAAGTCTGGGGAGATACTAAATTGTACTCATGGAGCCGGGTCATAGATGTTCATGTTCAGCACCTCAGACAGAAGATAGAAAAAAATCCAGCCAGGCCGGAGCATATCATAACCGTGCCCGGCGCCGGATATAAATTCAAGCAATAAAGGCTTTTAATTTATCATAGCGCCGCTTGCCGCATAATTCCCGCTTATAGAGCCAACATTTACAGAATCTTTACACATATTTACAGCATATTTACCTATCATATATTTAGAATTAACAATGGAGTCGTTAGATTTAAGCCATGATCGGGCGGAGCGATCATACGTTCAGACATTTCAGAGAGCAGCTTCTTGACAAACCATGGGATTAGGATAAACTTTTAATTATAGGGTTCGGGAGAAAAAGGAGGTGAGAGAGGTGAGATGTCAGGCATTGCAGGGGAAGAGGTATCGGAGGGGAATTACTACACTTAGAGCCCGGGAACTCACTGTTTCCCGGAGAAGAGAAAGGGGGACGTAATAAGATGAAAAAGTTTATCGTTGTATGTATCGCAGTGGCTGCCTTCGCTCTGATAAGCGGAACCTACTATTCGACCGTTGATGCTCAGGCCCAGAAGAAGGCTATGCCTGCAGAGAAGGCCGTAAAGGTTGGGACCTGTTACGCATGTCATTCTGATATTAAGGATTTCCATGCAAAAGGGAAGCACGCAAAAGTCAACTGTTCAAGCTGCCACGAAGGATTGGACGCTCATCTTAAGGACGTTATGTCAAGACCTGTTACAAGGTTAGACCATGCCGCATGCGGCAAATGCCACAAGGAACAGTATGAGTCCTTTGTCGCCGTAAATCTTGAGTCAAAGCCAAAGGTCGAGAAGTCTATATCTACAAGCAGGTCGCCGCTTTTCGATGCCATTATGAAGCCGCATGGTTTTACAAGGGAACATGCCGAGCCGAGAAGCCATATCTTTATGCTTGTTGATCACCTGCTTGTTGACAGGGCATATGGCGGCAGGTTCCAGCTTAAGGACTTGACGAAGATAGGCGATGCAAAAGGCGCTGAAAAATCTGCATGGGAGGTGTTAAAAGACCTCGACCCGGCTGCAAGCGATCAGAAGATTTTCCTGCCTTATACGCCAAGAACTGCCGCCACTGCCGCAAATCCTGTATGTCTGAATTGTAAGACTCAGGATCATATCCTGAAATGGGCATACATGGGCGACAAAAATCCAAAGGCGAAATGGGACAGGACATCAAAGGTGGTTGATGTTGCAAGGGACATGAAACACCCGGCTAACTGTTTTATGTGCCATGACCCTCATTCAGCAGGCCCCAGAGTTGTAAGAGACGCCCTTATAAATGCAGTTGTTGACAGGGGCGAAGGAACATATCCATATGACAAGGAGAAGAGCAAGAAAATCACGATGACAAAGGTTATGTTCAGGGATTTCAGGGCGATAGGAACCCTCAACAAGCCCGATTCCAACCTTATGTGCGCACAGTGCCATGTGGAGTATAACTGTAATCCTGTGCTGGACATAAAGACCGGCGAAACTATCGGCATGGGTGACAGAAGGACAAATGAATTTCAGTGGAGGAATGTTTTCGATTACGATGCGTGGGTAGAGAAACAGGGATACAGGGATTTCCGCAATGAAGTGACCGGAGCTCTTGTATCAAAAATCCAGCATCCGGAAGTAGAGGTATTCTGGGGCAGCAAACATGAAAAGGCCGGCGTTGAGTGCAAGGATTGTCATATGCCGAAGTTGAAAAAAGACGGCAAGGCATACACATGGCATGGTCAAAAGAGCGCAAAGTACATGAAAAAGGACACCTGCCTGAAGTGCCATCCTGCATGGACAGAGAAGGAGGCTGAGTATCAGATAGAAGGCATACAGAACTATGTCAGGGGCAAGATGCGCAAGGCAGAGTTCTGGCTTTCGGAGTTTGTAAAGACCTATCAACTTGCAAAGGCTGTTGGTGTTTCAGAAGACGCTCTCAAAGAGTCAAGAAAATTCCATACAACTGCCCATACATTATGGGAGTGGTGGACTGCTGAAAATTCCGACGGGTTCCATAATCCTGATCAGGCAAAGGCATCCTTGCTGAAGTCTATTCAGACATCCGTTGACGGTGTGAAGTTCCTTGAAAAGGCTATTGAGGATAAAACAAAGGCAGCAGCGAAGTAGCTTATGCTAAAGGCGGGGCAAATGCCCCGCCTTTTTGTTTATTTGACATGAAACATACATGAGCCTTTAGCTCACAAAGGGGCATGAAAATCAGAGTAACTCCCCTCAATCCCCTCTTAACCCAAGAAGGGAAGTTTACAGTCCCCCTCTTAAGATAAGAGGGGGTTAGGGGGCGTTATGAAGACCTATTTTCGGAACAAATACATACGGGGGGTGCAGATGAAAAGATTTGCATTGTTGATTTTAGCGATTTTCTTTGTGGTGGGACTGGTTGTATCTGATGGTTTTTCTCAAAATAACAGCGCTCCGAATTTTGAGTGTTTTGTTTGTCATACCAGTGTTAAACCACAAAAAACTAGCATAAAGGCAACAGGTGTTCCAAAGGTTTATGAACCTGGAAAGACTTATAAAATCACTATCGCTGTAGAAAGCGGACTGAAGAGTCGCGGTGAGGTGCAAGGCGGGTTTGCAGGAGAAGCCACAGCTGGTGAGCTAATTGTAACGGATGGAAAAAATACTCAGCTTTCAAACGGGTTTGTAACGCATACGCAGGAAGGCTCGCATCATAGAAAATGGAGTTTTTCATGGAAGGCTCCGGCGACAAAGATGGATGCTGAGATAAAGGTCATGGTAGTTGCTGCAGACGGTGATTTTTCAGCGGCAAATGATGCGGTAACTGCTGATATGTTTATAATTAAACCGGCGAAACAGTGAACAGTGTCAGTGATTATAGCAAACGCAATAAGTAATGTTATATTTTCTGTCATGCCGACTTGTTCGGCATCTTTCTTTAAGAAGGATTCCCGACAAGCGGGAATGACATGTTAAAAAGCTATGTCAAATAACTTAATGCATTTGTATTAGTGTTAGTTTTTACTGACACTGAAATAAAGGAGGTTTGAAGAATATGAAGCTAAATAGAAGAGACTTTTTAAGGGCAAGCGCGATAACAACTGCTGCAGCGGCAGCAGGGATTGCAAAGCCAGATATGCTTTTTGCATCGGCTGTTTCAGTGAAGACATTTCCTGTGGGGCAGTGCAGGTATTGTGCAGTTGGCTGCACAATGATTGCGGACTGCGAGGTGGATGCTGCCGGCAAGGTAACAAGGGTTGTAGCGATAAAAGGCGATTTAAAAAGCACAGTCAACAGGGGAGTTTTATGCACAAAGGGCTTTTATCTTCACAAGGCAATAGCATATAAAGACAGACCAAAAGGCGCTTATGTAAGAAAGGAATGGATAAACCCGAAAACAGGCAAGCCGGATATGGTAAATTCTCCGAGGGTTCTTGAGGGAAAGACAACAAAAGATCCAAAAGGATTAAAACCTTCAGAGGTTGACTTTAAAGAGAATTTTGTCCTCGTGCCATGGGAAGATGCTATAGAATTTGTTGCTGATGCAGTAGAAAAGACTGTTAAAGAAAACGGCAAGCACAGCATTGCCTATTATGGAAGTGGTCAGCTTGGCTCAGAAGAGACCCATATAATGAATAAGACATTTAAAGGCGGCGGAATGTTAGCGAACAATGCTATTGAGGGACAGCCGAGGACATGCATGGCATCCGCTGTTGTGGGTTATCTCTATACCTTCGGCAAGGACGAGCCTTACGGCAGTTATGACGACCTTGATGTTCCAGACCCTGATTTCGGCAAACATGCTGATACATTTTTCCTTATCGGAAGCAACACAGCAGAAGCGCATCCCATACCATTTAACAGGCTATCGTCTGTAAAGGCTAAAAATCCTAATGTGAAGGTTATTTTGGCTGATCCGAGAAAGACCCGCTCAGGAACAATCGCTGATTTATGGCTTCCGTTTGCAACAGGCAGAGACCTCTTGCTCATAAATTCCATTGCCTATGTAATAACCCATGAGCTTGACAGCGCAAAATACGATGTGGAAAAAGGCACGGTTGACGCAAAGTGGAAATACATGGACAAGAAGTTCATAGAGAGACACACGAATTTCGGAATACACGAGGATGTCAAAAAGACATGGATAACAACGGAATACGGCGGCATAAGGGGTTCTGCATCAGATATGAGCCATTCATTAGGGCTTGTCCGAAAGGTATATCCCGACCTGAAAAAGAAATATGCATCAGAGGAGGAGATAACAAAAGACCTGTATAAAGGCTTTGCCATGTTCCTCAAATTCCTTTCCGATTATAATCCTGATAAGATATCCGATTTGATATTTGAGGGCGAAGCGCCGCTTCTATATGACAAGGCAACAAGGACATGGAAGAAGATTAGCGGGCCTGAGGCAATAAGGACGGCGGCAAAGTGGTATGCCGAGGGCTATACAACATCAATCTGGTGCATGGGTGTAAACCAGAAGGTTCAGGGCACATGGACAAATGCATCGCTGCACATGCTGAACCTCATAACCGGCAAGACAGTGAAACCCGGCAGGCACTCCTTCAGTTTTACAGGACAGCCTAATGCCTGCGGCGGTATCCGTGCGCCCGGAGCGCTATGCCACGCCCTTCCGTATGGAAGGCTCGTTGCCAATCCGCTTCACAGGACAGCAGTTGAAAAGATATGGTCTGACAGGGCAGCGGCATATCTCAAGAAGCGCGGCGTGTCTGATTCAGAAATAGCAGCAGAGACAGCAAAGATTAAGATACATGATAAACCCGGCCCTCATACGCAGGAGATGTTCAGAAGGCTTGCGGCAGGGCAGATAAAGGTCCAGTTCATCTCATGCGTTAATCCCGGACAGTCTCTGGCATACTCATGGCCTTACAGACAGGCAATGGGCGCTGCAAAAAGGGGTGAAGCATGGCCGATAACAGTTACCCTTGAGGCATTCCCCACTTCAACCACACAGGTTTCCGATGTGTTTCTAGGCGCATCCAGTTGGTTTGAGAAGGAGTTTATCTTCGGCAACCTTGAAAGAAGATATCAGATAATCAAGCAGGTGATAGAGCCTTATGGAAACACAATCCCCGACCATACAATCTTTGCTATGATAATGAGGAGGCTTGAGGAAAAGGGTCTTGTCCCAAAAGGTCATATCTCCCAGTTCTGGCCTGAAAAGTATGACGGCGCCGACTGGCTGAAAAAGACCATTGATGCGGCAAAGACAAAGGAGTGGAATAGAGAGTTCAGCGCAAATATCTGGGAAGAACTGATGGCGCTTTCAGGAGGAACAGGGTATAACTTTACAGGCATGAACAGAAAAGCGCTTCTTGAGAGGAATCACGGTTACAGGATTCCTTTCCCTGCTGATGTCCATACCGACCCTGCAATGAAGGCAAGGTATGAAAAATACGAATCTCGTATTCAGTATGCCTTCCCTTATGACCCTCTGATTGAGAGAGTCACAAAAACATATCTTGATAACATGAAGGCATTCAACCCTGCATATAGCGCATGGCTTGAGAAGAACCTTGATGCTATGAAAAAGGACGAGGCATATCACAAAGAGAATAATGTGCCAAAGGGCTGGTATGCGAGCTTCTATAACTCAAATGCCTTTATCCACGGCATGGTTGACCTGCCTGACGGCAAAAAAGTGCCTGGATGGGACGGCAGGGCAATCATCTGGGCAAATCCATGGTGGGCGTGTAAGTTTGACGGCAAGGAGTTTGTGAAATATAAGACTGTTGATGTGCTGGAGAGGAAATTCAATCCTGCCAAGGTTGCAGAAGACAGCATGCTCCCGTTTGATAGGGTTGCCGGATATCCTGTAAGTGTAATAGGCGATCCGGATAAGGACAGGAAGGCTCTTAAAACCATCGCATTTAGCCCAGCAGACATACAGAACCACAGAGAGGAGTTCCTAAAGGCTGATGGAACAAAGTTGCTGATATATGACACCACTGATTACATTTATGGAGCCTGCACAGGAAGGGTTGTTGAGCACTGGCATTCAGGCTCAATGACAACAAGGGTGGCTGAGCTTAACCGTGCTGTCCCTGGCGCCTATGTGGAAATCAATAAGATACTTGCTGATAGACTTGGCATTAAGGAAGGAGACAGGGTTATAGTGGAATCACGGAGAGGTAAGATTGAACTTCCGGCAAAAATTCTTGATGTTACAAAGGCAACAGGCGGACCGAGACATGATTATGTGTTCATCCCGTGGTTTGACGAGTATAAGCTCGTAAACATGATAATGAATGAGTACTTTGACCCATTCAGCTTCCAGGCAGACTATAAGATGTTCTCAGTGAAGATATACAAAGGCACGACCAAAGGCACACAGGCAGAGCCTGGAAAGATAGTAGTATAAAGTAACGAGTAACGGGTGACGAGCATGGGAGATTTAAAATCCCAACTCGTTACCCCTATACTATTTTAATTTTAACCTCGTTTAAAACGCGAGGTTATTTTTTGACTACGCGATTGTTGCAACATATAGATGGGGCAGATACCTATTATAAGCTAACTGAGATGCAGAGGCTGGATGGGTGGAAATAAATCAGAACAACGCA
>CAMTVV010000147.1:0-7694 GCA_947085305.1 uncultured Nitrospiraceae bacterium | reverse complement strand
GTAACCGCCATCTGAGGTCTGCCTTATGGAGCCGCCTGAGTCCCATTTGTCACTGCCGTATATCTTTGCCCATGTATCTGCATGGGCGCTGCCTGAGATGAGGAAGACAACCAGATATACAAGAAATACCGCTATCAAGTTTTTGTTGCTTAGAGCCTCTGATCCTTTCATCCTTTTACCCTCCTTGAACTTTGTTTCGCTATCTTTCTGTTATAAGCGAAAGGCATGCCAGGATGATAAGCAATTGAAATATAATGATAATATTAAATTAAGCACACAAACAGAAACTATGAGGTGTGCGGTTTTGGCAGGCATTTAAAGAACAAGCATGAACTTCCCTATTGAGCATTTTCAGTGCGTTACGGACGATATTGACAGAATGTGAGAATGGTGTGCGGTTTTGGCAGGGGTGTGCGATCCCGGGGATAAGCCTACTAAATGGAATACTTTTCGATTTTTCGGAGAAGGGATCTTCTGCTTATCCCAAGGATTTTTGCTGCTTTGGTTCTATTGCCTTTACAATCCGCAATAACTAAACTGATATGCTTCTTAATGGCTTCTTCGAGATTCATGGAAGGGGAAGTTCCCACCTTCTTGAATTCCTTGATATAGGCGGGCAGGTCATCCACTCTTATAAACGATTCAGCGGCCATGATGGCAGCTTGTTCAACAGTGCTTTGGAGTTCTCTGACATTGCCGGGCCAATTGTATGATATCAAGAGTGTCTGGACCTGCCGTGAAAAGCCGAATATCTTTTTCCCTGTTCGTCGGGTAAAGCTCTCAAGCAAGAATCTGCTGAGGAGCAGAATATCATCCTTTCTTTCCCTGAGCGGGGGAAGGAAAACAGTCAACGGTGTAAGGCGATAATAGAGGTCCTCTCTGAATCTGCCTGCTTTCATGTCCTGCGATAGGTCTCTATTTGTCGCAGCAATTATCCTGCACCTGGCCTTGTTTGCCGTATGGCTCCCCACGGGTCTGAACTCCCCGTCCTGCAAGACACGAAGCAGACGCGGCTGAAACGACAGTGGAAGCTCTCCGACCTCATCCAGGAAAAGGGTCCCTTCGCCTGCGGCTTCAAAAAGACCTATTTTATCAGCAATGGCTCCGGTGAAAGAGCCTTTCTTGTGACCAAAGAGTTCCGATTCCACAAGGTTTTCAACCAGCCCCCCACAGTTGCACACGACAAAGGGGCGAGTATGCCCCGGGCTCAGAGAATGCAGCGCCCTGGCTATCACTTCTTTGCCGGTGCCTGTTTCTCCGGTAATCGTCACCACTTTAAAATAGGGCGCTATTCGCCTCATAAAATTAAAAATATCCAGCATCTGCGGATCTCTTCCCACAACACCTGCAAAGGTATATTTCGACTGAAGGAGTTTTTCCATCTGGGCTGTCTCACGGCAGATTTCGAAGTGGTCATTGACGCCTTCAATGGTCTCTTTGAGCCTCTGAAAGTCAATGGGGTATGAAAAATACGCAGAAGCGCCTTCTCTCACGGCATCAATCGCATTTTCTTCTCCTCTCCCGATAATGATAACTTCCACCCTCGGGTCAGCGCGCTTTATCGCAGGCAAAAGCTCTAAACCGTTTTCAACTATGACAAGCTCATAACGCTTCTTGCTTATCATATTGATAAGGGAGTCCTCTGACTGATCAACATGATGACCACCGAGCAAAGACAGCATTGCATCGGATGGCGTCTTTAAGGCAAGAAGTATTTTGAGCATAGCAGCGTAACCCTACCCTCGTTGATAGATATTATTTATTATACAATGTTATCTCCTCCCTATGGGCATTATATAAAGAGGTCTTTCCCTGTCCTCCATCTTTAACATCCTCTTTATTTCTTCATCACGGAAAGCCCCGATAACTACTGTCCCGAGCCCAAAAGGAACCGCCTGAAGAGAAACATTCTGGGCGGCATGACCCGCCTCCATATGAACATATCTGATGCCCCTCTCTCCATATTTTGTAGTCGTCCGTTCATACACCCCTGACAATACGACAACTGCGGCCGCTCTTCTGACAGAAGACTGGCCGAGTGCGGCATTGCACAAATCAATCCTCATGTCGCCTTTTACGATACTTAATAATTCATGACTTCTGGGTCTGTATTTATAAATTCCAGCCGGAAGACCGTTCACGTTCCCGGCAACGACATAGAGTTCGAGCGGATATAGCGCCCCCGCGGAAGGCGCTGTCCTGAGACCTCCCGGATCTGAAATACCCTGGGCGGCCCAGAGAAGCTGTGAGACTTCAGACAGCGTTACTGGCTTGTCTTTAAAATCCCTCTCCGACCTCCTCTTAAGCAGCGCTTCTTCGACCGATGTGCTGCTGTCATGTTTTGGCTCAGGCAATTTTATTATTTCCGGCTCGTATTCCGGCATGATTTTGGTTTTCTCCTTTGCCCGCAGGGGGCACTGCAAATACTATTGCCGCGCACAGCGCTACTGCTGCCGGGGAAAATCTTTTATTCATACAATCTCGGTAATAAAACATGCCCTGTGCTGATACTCTTATATCACAGAAATACGCGACCGTCAATCCAAACCGCCCTGAAATCTGATGGGGTGTAGAGGCAGACGGGCTCATCGGCCATCAATCACCCTAAAATAGAGATAGAAAATTGTTAATCCTCTCAAACCCACTCCCCTTGCGGGAGGGGGCGAGGGGGAGGGGAAACTTTTGGAAAGTTCTATGTCTATTTTTCGGTCAATCAGTCAAGTCGAGCGGAAGTGTCCATTTGAGAGTTATAATAGTATAACGTGGCAATGACGAGAAAAGAAAAGTTACTTCCTGGGCAGTCCGCCGGTTGAGGTAGAACTGATGATCCCTTATCCGAAGATCGATCCTGAGATTGTGAGAATAGGGCCATTTGCTATACGGTGGTATGGGGTAATGTATCTCATAGGCTTTGCCGCATCATATATTCTCGTGAACTATCAGATAAGGAAAAGAGAGCTCCGGATCACCAAAGATACCGTTCTGTCCCTTTATTCATATCTCATTGTCGGCCTTATGGCAGGCGCCCGTCTCGGATATGTGCTCTTCTATGATCTTACCACGTATATCAGAAATCCCCTTGAGATATTCGCTGTCTGGCACGGGGGAATGTCATTTCACGGAGGGCTCATGGGGAGCATCATCGCGGGTATCTTTTTCTGCAGGAAGTTCAGGCTGGACTTCTGGCAGGTGGCGGACCTCGTAGTGGTTACTGCGCCCATCGGTCTCGGCCTTGGGAGACTCGGCAACTTCATCAATGGAGAACTATACGGCAGGGTCACGCAGGCGCCGTGGGCCATGGTATTTCCCTCCGGCGGTCCTCTTCCGAGGCATCCCTCCCAGCTTTATGAGTTACTTCTTGAAGGCATTGTGCTCTTCCTCGTGCTCTGGATTCTCAAAGATAAGGGATTCAGGTCAGGAATTCTCTCTTCCTTCTTCCTTGTACTGTACGGAGCATTCAGATTCCTTGCGGAGTTTTTCAGGGAGCCTGATGTGCAGATCGGGTTTATTTTTGGACTCTTTACCATGGGACAACTCCTGAGTTCAGGTATGGCGCTTCTCGGCAGCCTGCTCTTTCTCCTCAGGAGGAAAAGGTGATTATCCATCCATCCCCATCTATTAATTTAACTTTGACTATGCTACAATGACACAAAGAAGGTTTGAAGGTTGGCGGGAGGCGCGATTTGCCTGCAAGTCTCAAGTATAAGTCCAGAGAACCGAAGAAGAACGACAAGTATCTGCAGTGGTTTTTCCCCTTACACTCAGGAGTTTCTCCTCCCACCGGCATTTCTGAGGATTTGTTCAGGAAGCGACAATAAAAAAGGAGGACATCATGGGTCTGTTCAGTAAGCTTTTCGGAGGCAAAGAGGTGGTATATCCAGCCCTTGACCCTGCATCTGCCGGCGCTCAACGCATCGAAAAATTTCGTCTCCAGCTTGAGTCCCTTATAAAGAAAGTCAACGACAGGTATGAGGCAGTGCCGGCCCAGAACGCGCTTTACGTGTTTCTCGGTAGTCCCCCGGGTATGTTCGGTATAGTCTGGTTCCTGGAAGGGGATGCTGAAGAACACAATCTCAAGAAATTGATGTCCAAGAAGGGGCTCTCCCAGAAAAAAGTCGAGGTCATCATGCAGAAGTTGCGCACTGCATACACTGAGGTTGAGAATGAGGTCCGCTATTCAACCCTGGCTGCCGGCAAGCAGGTAATTGTCGTCCCTTCAGACAGCTTTGCAGACAAGCTCTACGCTATATTGCACGTTATGGACGAATAGCCGCATCAATCAGTCGTCACAGCAACTTGATGAAAGGGGCGGGCAGCTGCGTGCCCCTTTCGATTCTCTGCACGTGAAGGCCCGGCTGGTCCTCGCAGATCAAAAAATGGCATTTACTGAATGCCCGGTGTAAAATAATACATAAACTTTTCCTGAAAGGGGAGCATCTTTTACCATGAGTGAACAGGCAAAGATCGTCTATGTGCTGGGACACAAGAATCCGGATACGGATTCCATCTGTTCCGCCATAGGCTATGCGCATTTCAAAAACCTGACCGACAAGAGGTTTCTCTTCACCCCTGCGCGGGCAGGGAAGCTCAACAGGGAGACCAGTTTTGTCCTCGAAAAGTTCGGGGTCCCTGTGCCCAATGAAATAGAGAGCCTTGCAGCAACAGTGGCGGACCTTGACCTGAAGAAACCCGTCTCTGTCCATGAGAGGGATTCGGTTCAGGCCCTTGCCCTTCTCATGCGCGAAAAAGGGGTGCGCTCAGCGCCCGTGGTGGATAAGGGCGGGCGTTTTGTCGGAATAGTGGGTCTGAAGGATATTGCCGGGCATTACATGGACAGTGTGGGATTCAGTGATCTGACTGAGTCGCCTTTGAGCCTTGACATCTTTCTGAAGACATTGGAGGGACGCGTCATCAGCAACTCGAGAAAGCTTGATCTCCTGAAGGGCAGGATTATCATCGCGGCGATGCAGAAAGGGACCGTCCTTAACAGGACCCGTCCCGGAGACATCGTCATCATCGGTGACCAGCATGACATCCAGCTTGACCTTATCCGCTCCGGATGTTCCGCCCTCATTGTTATTGACGGCATGCCGGTAAGCGGCGACGTTGTGGCTGCAGCAGAGGAACACGGCGCCCTGCTCATTTCCTCGCCTCATCCGGCATTTGCCACTGTCCAGCTTATGACCATGTCAAAGCCGGTATCCACCATCATGTGCACGAACCACCCTACGGTGGGGATATATACTCCGGTATCGGAATTGAGAAAAAGGATACTGGAATCTGAATACCGCAGTGCAGTTGTGGTGGACAGCGACAGCAGGCTCATAGGGATGGTTACGAGGACCGACCTGCTCCAGCCTGTGCGGAAGAAAGCGATCCTCGTTGACCACAATGAGATATCCCAGGCGGTGGACAACATTGAGGATGCAGAAATCCTCGAGATCATTGACCATCACCGTGTGGGCGATATTTCGACTGTTTCCCCCATCTATGTGTATAACGACCCCATCGGGAGCACCTGCACAGTGGTGGCAGGCATGATGTTTCTCCATCAGGTCCATATTCCCGGGGAGATCGCAGGGCTGCTTCTTTCCGGAGTTCTTTCGGACACCCTTCTCTTGACGCTCTCTACCACGACAGATCGTGACCGCCATACTGCTCGCAGGCTGGCGGAGCTGGCAGGGATTTCCCTGGAGCGCTACGGCAGGGACCTCCTCCATGCAAGCATCCATATCGAGGACAGGACCGCGGCAGACCTTATTGCCGCGGATTTCAAGGAGTTCCTCATAGACGGGAAGAAACTGGGCATCAGTCAGATGATGGTGCTGGAATGCAAGGATATCGACCTCAGGGAAGAGGAACTTCTTGCAGAACTGGAACGGATCAGGGCATCCGGCGGATACGATCTCACGGCATTGCTCGTCACAAACCCCCTCAGCGCCTTGCACGAGCGTGTTCTTTTAACCGGCGAGACCTGGATCGTGGAAAAGGCGTTCAATGTCAAGGTTGAGGGGGGCGCCTGCATTATCCCACGGGTTATGTCCAGGAAGAAGGACTTCATTCCGGCCATTGGCCAGGTGCTGAGTATGGGGAGAACCTGACACTATATAACGGCCTAAATCAGCAGGACGAACCTCTACAGCCAAGCGTGGCGATAAATATAAGGACTCAACAGTAATAGCATCCCGTTTAAGTAATGTCGCCTGAGATGAGCGTCCGGCTTCCAATTCAATTAAAGTGAGCGAAAGTCTCTCCGGCAAACGATTACCAAAGGTTTTATTGCCTGTCCGACCATCATAACTAACAGCGTAACGAATATTACGGGTATTTAACTCTGCCAATGCCCTTACAAAATCATCATATAATATTCCAGAAAAATAACGGGAATCTCTATCGCCACATACTCCTTGATAAGGGGGGTCCATATAAACAACGTCGTCCTCATTGACATTTAATAAAACATCCTTGTAGTCAAGTGATGATATTATAGTTTTTCCTTTCAAAAGATTAGAGACGCCAAAGATATTTTCTCTCATCGTTTCAGGCTGTGTGCCGTGGCGTCTCTTGTCAGGACTTTGGTTGAAGAGCCCATCAGCATTGTAACGCACAGAACCTTTTACACAACGCGCAAGCAAATAAAGAAATAATCTGGGGTCTCCTGTTCGATTGAAATCTTCTCTAACCCGATAATAATGCTCTATCGGGTCATCATGTTGTTGATTCCATAGTTCTTCATGAAAGTCAGCTATCTTAGCAGGGTGATTAATGATGAGACCAAGCAATTCAATAAGGGGCTTGTTTAAATCATTTATCCAATATGAATTAGCCCTGCGTCGTGCGGCGCAGGCTATTGAAATAGCGGCAGTTCCAGCAAAAGGCTCCACAAGTCTCGGAAACTTATCAGGAAAGTATCGGAGTATAGTTGACGCAAGAACTCTCTTGCTTCCCTGATATTGTATAGGATGCGGAACTTTCATTTAATTTACTTTGTTGTATTATACACCCAACGATAGAATTAAGCCGCCGGGCCGCAGATCTGAATGTAGACCACGGAGGATATTCCCGGTCGGCTTGAATGACTTGATAGGCGGCCATGTCCATTGTCAAGGGCTGACCCCATTTTCCCATTTTCCCATTTTTTGCCGCCTCTCTTTTGTCTGTTGGAGTCCTTTTATATCAAATCTTGGCTTTTAAAAATCCGCCCAATGCCTTATCCACCTTACGTATGTGATTAATCAACCAGTCAACGACTAAACGGTTGGTGAGTATCACAATATGCACACCCACGCCTTCTGTTTCAAATTTCCTTTTTAAATCAGAAAAGTTTTCTATGAACAGTAAATGTTGTGATTTATGGGCGGAATATTCAGGATAACCATGTTTGGTCATATAGCTCTCCTCTGTAGTAAAATGCGTCACTACATAGTCCTCCAGAAATTTTATTACTCTGCCAACCTCTTCTTTTCCCTTCCCCTGATTACATGCCTCAAGCATATTGTTTATTCTCTTGAACAATTCCTTATGCTGATTGTCAATCTCATTTACGCCGGTTGCTAAGTCTTCTGTCCATTCTATAGCCATGATAACCTCCTACTAAGAATTTGTGTTATAAGATTTATATAAACGGGTTTTACCCGTTAAAGTTGGACAGGCAGGAGAACTCCATATCACCTGGATCAATGAACCCTCAAAGG
>CAMTVV010000146.1:0-4708 GCA_947085305.1 uncultured Nitrospiraceae bacterium | reverse complement strand
GTTTGGCCCACACGCCGCTACCGCCCATTCTTTCTTCACTTGTTTTCTCGGCTGCTTGCTCGGATTCCTCGGTCTCGCGTGCGGGGGCAGCTAGAACAAGCGTTTGAACTCCGCCGCCTTCGGTTGGGATGTTGTACGTGTTGATGAGGGTGACAACTTGATTATGAAAGATGAGGCAAAAAATAATTGCAACCAAGTACGCTGTGTGTACAATACTTCGAGCGAAAGGAGGGGTGTTTTATGGGTCAAAAAATGACATGGGAGGAAATGAAAAAAACATTTCCAGATGAGTGGCTTCTCATCACAAACTATGAATACATCAGGCTGGACTACATCATGCTCAGAGAGAATAACATCCACAGGCGCTATAAATACACTGCATGGCAATTTCTCAAACGCCTTTTCAAGCCTCGAGTATATCGGCGCCGCAACCTTCTGGTGCTTTATTCCAGGCGCCGGGCTCATGCTGTATGCCCTGCCTGCGATTATCTCCCACCTCTCCTCAGCAGGCCAGATGAGATAATCCTGATAGGTGTATTTCTTCTCTGTTCTTAAAGCAAGCGGCATAATATAGAAGTTTATCATAAATTAAGGATTTTTTCATCAAACCTTGCAAGTTCTTCAGGGTCATGTCATAGTTTTACGAAAGTAATTGCCAGTAAAGAAAAATCTCCATACAAAGGCTGCAGGATGAATCGGTTCCACAATGCCGGTGAACAGAATCCTCTATTATTATATTATCAAGCGGGCAGGCAACAGGTATGATTTGAATCATGACGGCGTTATGCGCACTCAAAGAAAATCGGATATACTATTCCGGAGTTATGAAAAAGGATGTTATCATTATCGGCGCAGGGGCTGCGGGTCTTATGTGCGGCATAGAGGCGGGAAAACGGGGCCGGTCGGTCCTGGTTCTGGAGCATTCGGAAAAGATCGGGAAGAAGATACGCATTTCCGGAGGAGGACGGTGCAATTTTACCAATCTGAGCGTGCATCATGACCATTACCTTTCCCGCAACCCCCATTTCTGCAAATCAGCGCTTGCGCGTTTCACCCCCTATGATTTTATATCCATCCTGGAAAACCACCGTATCATGTATTATGAGAAGGAAGCAGGACAATTATTTTGCGTGAAGAGCTCCGCCGCGATCATACATATGCTTGAGACGGAGCTCAGGAGGGCAGGGGCAAAGCTATGGCTGAACTGCAGGATTGCGGAGATAAAAAACAAAGACGGCTTCATGCTCTCAACGAATTACGGAACCGTAGAATCTGAATCGCTGGTGGTTGGTACAGGAGGTCTTTCGTATCCTGAGCTGGGAGCGTCTGACGTGGGATACCGCATAGCGAAACAGTTTGGCCTTAAAGTAACTCCTCTCGTGCCGGGTCTTGTTCCTCTCACGCTTCCTGCCGGAGAAGCCGGCATTTTCCGGAAGCTGAGCGGTATTTCCCTGGAGGCGGAGGTGAGGTGCAACCAAAGGAACTTTCGCGGCAATATCCTCTTTACGCATCGCGGATTGAGCGGCCCCGCCACCCTCCAGGTGTCCTCTTACTGGGGAGAGGGCCGGGCCATCTCGATCAATCTCCTGCCCCAGCATGACGTCTACGAAATATTTGAGGCGAAAAAACAGAGCCGCGTGGAACTCCATAACCTTCTCTCTGCCTTTCTGCCTCAGCGCTTTGCCCGTAAATGGTGCGAGGTCTATGCGCAGTCAAGGCCGATGATTCATTACAGTGAAAGGGAACTGAAAAAGATTGCTCATCAGCTCCACCATTGGGAGCTCAGGCCGGCAGGGACCGAGGGATACCAGAAGGCAGAGGTTACCCTGGGCGGCATCGAAACAGATGAGCTTTCATCAAAGACAATGGAGGCGAAAAAGGTCCCTGGTCTCTATTTCGCGGGCGAGGTAGTGGACGTTACCGGACAGCTCGGAGGATACAATCTGCAATGGGCCTGGGCCTCGGGTTTTGTGGCGGGGCAATATGCATGAGCTGAAAACTATCATCCTCGCATCGGCATCTCCGAGGAGAAAGGAGATAATGGAAAAAACAGGTCTTCTCTTCAGGGTTGATGCGAGTGGTTATGATGAGGCCATGGTTCCGGGGTTATCTCCAGGCGCCCTGGCAAGGCGCCTGTCATATCAGAAGGCCGGATCTGTTGCCTTAAGGTATAAGAAGGCGATCATTATTGCAGCAGACACCTTCATTGTCTTTAAAGGAAGGATATTCGGCAAACCGCATACTGCTGCGGAAGCAAAGAGAATGCTGATAGCACTGAACGGCAGAAAACATTCGGTAATCACGGGTTTCACCATTATGGATGCCGGAACAAAGAAACGATTGACACGTTCCGTGGAGACAAAGGTCTATTTCAGGAAAATGACCTCCGGGGAAATCGACGCCTATGTCAGATCAGGGGAGCCTCTTGACAAAGCCGGCGGTTACGCTATTCAGGGGCTTGGTGCTGCCCTTATCAGAAAAATCGAGGGAGATTTTTATAATGTCATGGGCCTTCCCCTGAGTGACCTGGCAGAAGGCCTGAAGAAATTCGGCATAAGGGTATTGGGACCGGTGAAGAGAACAGGTCTTTCCCGGGCCGCAGCTTTTCGATGGTATCCAGCATCCCACATTTAGTTTCTGCACGGAACGCTCCGTCTTTCAGGGGTTTGACATCCGGGATTCCTTTAGCGTACCAGCCGAAGAATTTTCTGAACAGCACAGCGCCGGCCTTTTCTCCATAATAATCGCAGCAGAGATTCAGGTGTCTCGACATGGTCTCGATGATTTCATCAATACCGGGCCTTGTGTGGAGAGCGCCTGATTTAAGGTATTCTGCCGCCTCCCTGAATATCCATGGGTTTCCAAGGGCGCCCCTGGCTATTGCCACCCCGTCACAGCCGGTCTCGTCAAACATCTGCTTAATTAGTTGGGGCGAAAAAGCATCTCCGCTTGCGATGACAGGTATGCGGAGAAGCTTTTTCACTTCCCTGATGATGCGGTAATCCACTTTCCCCCGGTACCCCTGCGCCCTGGTCCTTCCATGGATAAACAAAGCGCTCACTCCTGCATCCTGGGCGTGGAGCGCCACCTCGCCTGCATTGACAGAGTCTTCATCCCACCCGGAACGGATCTTCACTGTAACAGGAAGATGTGAATTCTCCACGAGAGCCCTGAGCGCCAGGCCCAGTTTACGGGGTTCCCTGAGCATGGCCGCGCCTTCGCCTTTCTTCGTCACCTTGTTCACAGGACAGGCTGCATTAAAGTCTATGAGGTCGAACGGGTATTTCCGGAGTATTTCCAATGCCCTTAGCATCACAGCAGGGTCATTCCCCAGCAACTGCACACCCAAAGGCCTGTCGTCGGGATTTGTGGTCAGCATTTTTTCGGTGGTTTTGCTCTGATAAACAAGGGCGCGGGCGCTGATCATCTCTGAAAAAGCAAATTCACATCCAAAGGCGCGGTTGATCATGCGGAAGGGTAAATCCGTAATCCCAGCCATGGGAGCAAGAATGCACGGAGAGGATAATGTCAGCGAACCGATTCCGAGCATTAAATATTATACCTTGCCGCTTGAAAAATTGATGTGCGGAAAATAGAAGGGAGGTATCCTGAGAATAGGAAGAAGCAGACTTAGCTAGCTCGTAGCTGATAGCAGGGATATGCTTCAATGAAGCAATGTGGCTTGTCAGGGGAAAAGACCCGTACAATTATGGTAAGCTAACAGTAAAAGTACCCTTAACAGGATTTCTATACCAGGAGGTTAGAGTATGAAACGTGGAGCATGCATATGCCTGTTTGCCGGGGCCTTCCTTCTTATGACCGCCGGGTATCCCTCCGTGAGCAGGGCAGGTGTGGATGTGCACATCGGGATAAATGTGCCCTTGCCTGCGGTGGTGATTCCCGCCCCTCCTGCAGTGGTTGTTATCCCCAGGACATACGTTTATTATGTTCCTGATGTTGAGGTGGACATCCTCTTTTATCGGGGATACTGGTACCGGCCCCACAGCGGATACTGGTACAGGGCCGCCAGCTATAACGGTCCATGGGTTTCTATTGTGGCCACAAAAGTTCCCCGTGTGCTCATAGACCTTTCTCCAGGTTTCCGCCAAGCGCCTCCAGGTCACCAGCGCATCCCTTACGGCCAGCTTAAGAAAAACTGGAGAACCTGGGAGCGGGACAGATACTGGGACAAGCGCGAGGCAAAGGACCGTTTTAAGGAAGAAAAGCGGGAGTATAAAGAGGAAAAGCGTGAATACAAGGAAGGAAAGGAGAAGGGCAAGGGAAAGCGCAAAGACGACTAAAGCAGATTTATCCGCAGCCCTTTGAATTTCTCGTGAGCCAGGAGGGGACGCGAAGTCCCCTCTGTTCCATATTCCCGGCTAACCTCTCTCTCACGGAGGGGCGCACTCCTCCTCAGAGGAGTTTTTTGTAACCCATCCGCAGATTTATTGCTGCATAGATGTAGACAGCCGCAATGACCAGAAGAATAAGAAAGAGTATCTTCATGGAATATTATACCTCATTTGACATAGATGATTTTGTTACTTTTTCTTTTCGCCCAAATATGCTATATTCCTCATGAAAGCAGTAAATACCAACCTGGTATATTAAGTGTTAGCTGGGAAAATCTTTTCAGGAAAACGACATGCAGCGAAATATTACCGTTAATTTAGGGAATCTGGTTCTTTCACTTTCCGACGCCATGGAT
>CAMTVV010000145.1:0-10978 GCA_947085305.1 uncultured Nitrospiraceae bacterium | reverse complement strand
GGAGTGGTATACGTGAAAGTTGATGTTTTCGATTTGCAAGGAAATCCAAAAGGGAAAGTTGAGCTACCAGAAGTATTCAAAGAAACTGTAAGAGAAGATTTGATTAGAAGAGCTATTATTGCAACTTCAAGTTACAGGCAGCCTTACGGCGTAGATATAATGGCTGGAAAAAGATCTTCTGCCCATTATCACGGCTACCGAAGGCACAGGTGGACGATGATGAGTAGAGAAATGGCAAGAATGCCTAGAATACATGGAAAGGTTTCTCCTCATATAATGTGGAGACCAAGATTTGTGCCGCAAACAAAAGGAGGAAGGGAAGATGCTCTTGAAACTGAAAGGGAAGCTGGCATTAATAACAATTCTCGGCGTTCTCGTGTTCGGATGCGAAAGGGAGCCGGTAGTCGCAAAGGTGAACGGAGAGGCAATAACCAGGAAGGACTTGAAAACCCTTCTTGAGCATGCAGGCATAAAGGAGGGCGCGCAGCAGACGGCAGAGGCGCATAAGGGGCTGAGACAGGAGCTTCTGAACCAGCTCATCAATGAGAAGCTGGCGCTTCAGGCGGCGAGAAAGGCGAAGATAAAGGTAGAAAAGACGGAAGTAATGAAGGCATACGACAGCATAATAGCCGGGGCAGCCATGAAGGAAGAGGACTTTCTTAAGAAGCTTAAGGAGAGAGGCATGTCCAAAGAAAAATTCATCAGGTCTGTGGAGAATGATCTGACCATACGGAGGTACATGGACAGCTTCGGCAAAGAGATCACTGTTTCTGATGATGAGCTTAAGGCTTACTATGACGGAAACCTTCCCGCATTTACGATGAATGAGCAATTGAGGCTTTCTATAATCAGGGTGGATAATCCCGAAGAAGCAGGAAAGATTAAGAGAGAGCTCGACAAGGGTGCAAAATTCGAGGATATGGCGCAGAAATATCCTGCAGGCCACACAGGACCTGGAGGGACAGAGACAGGCTGGGTCACGCTGGACACATTTCCCCGGGATATTGCGAAAGAGATAGGGAAGATAAAGGCAGGGTCCTTTGCCGGCCCTATTAAGGGCAAGGAGGGGTATTACCTCATCAAAGTTATAGAGAAGAGGGAAAAGAAAGTGAATCCCTTTGGCGAGGTTAAGGAAAATATAAGGCATATGCTGATACAACAGAAGCTCGGCGAACGTTTCCAGAACTGGCTTCAGAATGAGCGAAAACAGGCAAAGATAGAGGTAATGGGGAATAGGTGATAGGTGATAGGTGATAGGTGATAGGGAATGGTATGCTGCTGAATATCATAAAAAAGTCTTTTGTAAATCAGAAGAAGGCCATGGCTTTGATGGTCGTCTCCATTGCAGTGGGCACTGCCCTGACCGCTTCTCTTATCACCCTTTCCTTTGAGATAAGCGGCAAGGTCTCGAAAGAACTGAGGTCGTTTGGGGCAAATATCCTTGTGGAGCCGAAGATCGAGGGACTTGCGGATATCTCGGGGCAGAAGAGGTATCTGCGCTTAGAGGATGTTATCAGGACAAAGACTATCTTCTGGAGGCACAATATAGTCGGCGTTGCCCCTTTTCTTGAGACGGACGCCGAAATATCTCATAATGGAAAGCCCCTGGATGTGAAGCTTGTCGGCGCATGGCACGAGAAGGAATTGCCCCTTCCCGGTGAGACAAAGAGCTTTACGGCAGGGATAAAGACGGTCTCACCCTGGTGGCGCCTAAGCGGGAAGTGGCCTGATTCCACGGATGCGATAATGGCAGGTTCTTCCCTGGCTGCCCGGCTGGGCATAAAAGCAGGCGATGCCGCGCTGCTTGACGGGAAAGTGATGAAGGTTTCCGGGACCCTTGAGACAGGCGGAGATGAAGACAACCAGGTCTTTATGGACCTTGAGTCCATGCAGGAGTTCAAGGACATGAAAGGAAAGGTTTCGAGGGTCTTTGTGAGCGCGCTTACCACGCCCATGGACGCGTTTGCCTACAAGGATCCCGGCACAATGTCAAAGGCAGAATATGAAAAGTGGTATTGCACAGGGTATGTAACTTCTATAGCAAAGCAGGTTGAAGAGGTCTTTAAGGGCTCTAAGGCAAAACCCATATGGCAGGTTGCAGAGACCGAGGGCAAGGTCCTCGACAGGCTGGAGCTTTTGATTTATCTCCTCTGTTTTATCGTGATCGCGGCATCCGCTATCGGCGTATCCACTACAATGATTATGAGCCTTTTGCGGAGGATAGAAGAACTCGGGCTCATGAAGGCGATTGGCGCGGACCGGGCAAAGGTAATAAGTATTTTTCTCTCGGAGGGGCTCGCGATCGGCTGCATCGGCGGCTTCCTCGGCTATCTTCTCTCTATCGCAGCGTCACAGTATATAGGCATGAAAGTTTTTAGCGCAGGGCTTGAACAGAAGGCGATACTTTTCCCCATTTCCATCGGCAGCGCGATCCTTATTGCGGTCGCAGGGACGGTCCTGCCCATTAGAAGGGCCTTGAGCATAAAGCCGGGAATCGTCCTGAAGGGGGAGTGAAGAAGCCTAATTCCATTAAGTGTTTAAGTTGTCATTCCCGCAAGCAGCGCGCGTCGGGAATCCTTCCGAAAACAAAGAAAGATTCCGGACCGATTCCCGACAAAGCGGGGACAAGAGCCGGAATGACAAAGGTGTCATCTTGATTGCAAATCGGAATAAGAGCCGGACCGCGACAAAATGGTTTTTGTTTTTCTTCATGAGATCCATTTCTCAGAGAAAAGGACGCGTTGTCATCGCCTCCCTTTCTGTAATGCTCGCGGTTGCCGTTGTCACTGCAATGCTCGGGATTACCTTTGGAATAAGGGAAAAGCTCGGCGCTGAGCTGAAGGCCTATGGAGCTAATATTATCGTTGCCCCGCAGAAAGGGCATTATCTTGATTATGAGACCCTGGAAAGCATTTCAAGGCTGAATCATGTGGAAGAAGCAGCAGGTCAGGTGTTCGGCAGGGTCTTTATCAATAAACAGGGAGTTGAGATAATCGGGCTTGAGGTGAGCAGGCTGAAGGATAGAGGCTGGAGACTTTTCGGAAACTGGCCCGACAAAAAGGGTGAGATACTGGCTGGGGTCAACCTCAAAGACGCATTGAGACTGGAACCCGGGAGAACGCTGGCGCTGGAGAGCGAAGGGAAGAAGACGGACTTTACGGTGAGCGGTCTTTTCGAAAAAGGAGGCCCCGAGGACAGCGCGCTCATCGTGTCGCTGCCGGAAGCATGGGAGCTGACCGGAGCGGCAGGGAGATTAAGCGCAGTCCTGGTCAGGGGCAAGTCCGGAGAGCTGGAAAGTGTAGCGAAGAGCATCAGGGCAGCGGCTCCTGCTGCATCGGTAAAGACCTTACGCCAGGTCGCCTTTGCGGAGGAGTCCCTCCTTGTGAAGATACAGCTTCTCATGGCCCTGGTGACCGTTGTAGTGCTGTCTGCAACAGTCATAAGCGTCGCTAGCACCATGGGCGCGAATGTCCTCGAAAGGAGAGAGGAGATAGGGCTGATGAAGGCCCTGGGCGCAACGCGGAAAGGCATAAGCTCTTTTTACTCTGCCGAGGCAATATTGATAGGGCTTGCGGGGGGACTGTCCGGTTTTTTATTCGGCTATTTTTCGGCGCAGGCTGTTTCAAAGGGGGCCTTTAATTCCTTTATAGCGGCGCCTTCGTATCTCCCCCTGTTCTCCCTGGCAATGGGGCTTGCCGTTTCAGTGACGGCAGCGTATTTCCCGGTGAGAGGCGCCATGAAATACGAGCCGGCGGTGATCTTGAGAGGGGAATAGGTTATAGGTGATTGGTTATGGGTTACCATTACCTATTACCCATTACCTATAACCTATAACCTGATAACGGAGTGTATATATGTCATTCATAGTATTGAGAGATGTCATAAAAGAATACAAGACCGCTCATGCGCTCCGAGGGGTGAGCATGGAGGTAGAGAAAGGCCAGTGGCTTAATATCGTCGGCCCTTCAGGTTCAGGCAAGAGCACGCTTCTGAACATCATAGGAGGCCTGGACAGCGCGTCTTCCGGAGAGGTGATTATTGACTCCACAAACCTCGGCGGCCTTTCGGAAAATGATATGGCCGTATTCAGAAGGGAGAAGATAGGTTTTATATTTCAACAGTCTCACCTCATCCCCTACCTCACTGCTGTGGAGAATGTGATGCTTGCCCAGTACTTCCACAGCATGGCAGATGAGCAGGAGGCCGTGGATGCCCTTGCCCGGGTGGGATTGGGGCACAGGCTGAAGCACAGGCCTTCACAGCTTTCAGGGGGCGAACAGCAGCGTGTATGCATCGCACGGGCATTGATAAACAGTCCGGAGATACTCCTTGCCGACGAGCCCACAGGGAATCTCGACAGGGAAAACACAAAGGTGATCCTCGAGCTCCTGAAAAAAATCCATTCCGAGGAGCATTTCACCATAATCCTGGTGACTCATGACCCCTTTGTATCTCAATGGGGGCAGAGGGTTTTGACCATGGAAGACGGAAAGATCAAGTGTGATGAGTTTATCTGTTATTTATGAGGCTGTTGTTGTCGGCTTCAAGGAGTGTTTTAAAGCAGGAATTGTATGGCTTATTTTTAGCGCATATATTGTCGCAAACGGCAAGAGGATCTCAATTATGCCCTTCTATTACGGCATCCTCTGCGTGTTCCTGATCTCAGCAGCTTCGTTCTTCCTGCCCCGTGAATTCGTGAACAGGGAGTATCTGAGCAATTTCATCTCGACGTCATTTGCCGTCATCTTTCTGGCGAGCGGAGCCGCCCTGTTTCATGCATCAGGCGCGAATCCGGAGGCTAAAGGGGGGTTAGGGGGGATTGCTGTTTTTCTGTTTACAATACTTTTTTTCTCCCCGGACGCCGTAGGCTCAGTCCTTTTCCTGAAAGAACTCTCGCTGATGAAGGAGGCTGAAGTCATGACCTATGTATCGGCGCTGGCAGGAGTCTTCCTTGCTGCGGGACTGGCGCTGGTCATCCGCAAAGCATCAAATCCTGCCTGGCTGGGCAGTTTCTTTACCCTTCCCCAGCTCCTGCTCTTCCTTGCTATAGTCAAGCTTCTGAGCGGCGGGATAAAGGGTATTGCAGAGATATCGCTCATACCTGCGGTGCAGCGGGGCTTCATGAAATTCTCCCATGACTTCATCCACCAGACCCTTGTCATTCTTATGGTTCCCGACCATCTCCTGCTCAGTACGACCGTATGGGATTTCATCGGCATATTCTTCGGCCCAAACCTCGCATCAATTGTGTCATTGCTTGCCCTCCTCTTTTTCCCCTTCATGTTCATTTATTACAGCCTGTTAAAGCCTGCGCCTGAACCGGAAGCCGGGAGAGGTCCTGAGCGAAGGAAGATCAAATACCTGCTCCTCTCCGACAGGAGGAGGAAGGCCCTGCCTGTGGTCTTTTTTGTCTGCATTATTGTCACGACGTGGTTTATGCAGCGGGGGGAGCCTGTTACAAAACTCTACAACCCTAAACCAAAGCCGGTCGTGGAAGAGCAGGGCGCAGTGATGATTCCTCTGGATGATCCCACAATGAACCTGAGGGACGGCGCGCTCCACAAGTTCGCATTGACGCATCAGGGGGAGGAGATAAGGATAATGATAATCAGGAAGCCGGATAATGCCCTCTCTGTCTGCCTCGACGCATGCGAGATATGTCCGCCTGACGGCTACGGACAGAGTGGAGAGCATGTGATATGCATATATTGCATCACCCCGATACCCATCAGCGCCCTGGGCGAGCCGGGCGGCTGTAATCCCATCCCCCTTTCAGCCTCTGTGGACAGCAAGTTTGTGAGGATTGAACTTGGCGAGATTTTGAAGAAATGGGAATATGTGAAGTCAGGGAAGAGCAAAGAGGGTATTAAATGATATTCAACATTCAACATTCAACATTCAACATCTTCAAACTGACTTTAAAAATCCTTTCTTCAAAAATATTCCTTCTCTGGCTCATGGGAGGCTGGGTTATATATTATGTCATTATGGCGATCTGGACGAATGAGACCTTTGCGCAGTTTACTGAAAGCCTCGAAGGCAATCCTCTGGCGCAAGCGCCCTTTGTTCTGTTCCTCGCATGCGGATATCTGAACATACTGAGGGTCTCGCAGGAAATATCCGGAAAAGGTAAGCTGCAATTACTCGCATGGCTTGCGCTGCCTGTCGGCGCGCTCGTATTTCTCACCGGTCTGTTTGCAAGCATCGTCTCAAGACAATTTGAGTGGCTTATCGTGGGACAGGACCATGTTGTCAGACCCCGGTGGAGTTCAGAGAGTTATACGGTGGCGAGTATCAAGCCCGGAATAAAGGAGAGATTCCTCGATATCGATATCGGGACGGGGAAGGGGATCTTTGCATATGAGCCGAAACTGACCATAATGGACGGACAATCAAAAACTTTTGAGGTGGGGGCATTCCCTCCCGCAAAGGTAGAGGGCGCGTATTACCATATCCTTAATTTCGGTCTTGCCCCGGGAATAAGATTTTCGGAGGGAGGAGCAGTAAAAGACGAGGGATATATGCCCCTGAGGATCCTTACGCCGGGGTCCAGCGACTACTTTGAGATTGCGCCCTATCCATACAGGTTTCTGATTTCGATGGAACCCGAAAGAATCCTCCGGAAGGGAAAAATGAAGGCAGCGGAATTCAATATCAAGACCCCCTTGTACAAGGTCAGGGTTTTCGAGGGAGAGAAAGTCATCGCCGAGGGGATATCAAAGGAAGGGATACGGTTCAATAACCTCGCCCTCGATTTTTTTGAGCCGACATTCTGGTTTCAACTCGAGGTGGTAAGGGACCCGGGAGTTCCCATTATCCTTTCAGGATTGGCGCTGATGATTATAGGCATCCCTCTGTCTTCCTTGAGGGCGCTCATGAGGTTTTTCAGTAAAGTGGAGACTGCAGGATAACCCGGATATGCTATAATTTTTTAAAAAGAAGAGGAGGCGAGATGAGTCCGTCCTTCGGCGTCATTATCATGATGAATAACTATTTTCACGACGTTGCCACAGCCCTGCTCCTTGCCGGCGGCATCGCCATGTGGGTGATATTTAAAAGGCTCGGCAGCAGTGCGGATGACGCTGTGATCGCTTATTTTCTGAATGTATACAGGAGCATGACCGGCCTTGCGAAGTTTTCCCTTGCATGGATACTCATCGGCGGCATACCCAGGACGATCTTCTACAAGGACTTCGAGTGGGCAAATGCGATCGGGAAAAACCAGGTGCCCGCTCTGATCGTTAAACATATCCTCGCCTTTGCTTTTGTGACGGCAGGCGCATACCTATGGCTGAAACTCAGCAAAAGGGTGGATGAGCTCAAGGCCGGCAGAAGGATTGGTTTTAAATAATGCACAGAAGCAATTCCAGGTGAAATTGAAAACCCTTGAGTCAGATATTTTCTGCCTCACATATTGTCTTGATCTTCTGAAGAACAGCTTCAGCCTCTTTGGCATTTATCTTCTCTATGACAAGTCTGTTCGCCAAGACCCCGAGAACCCTGCCCGGAACCTCATAATTAATCTCGATTGCCAGCGTAGTTGTCTTTGAATCTCCCTCAAACAGATAAGTCTCTCTTATTGGGAAAGAACCCTCCATCTCCATAGAGAACTTTTTGTTCTTCCGGTATGCTACCACCTTTCCTCTACCGTCAAAATTCATGCCGAGCATTCTGTATGTCCACTCAAAGGCTGTGCCCGCCTCAGGTATCTCACCGGACAGATTCCTGATATCAACCAGACTCGTTACGAACTTTGTCCAGTTTTCCGGAGAGGTAACATAGGTAAAAACTTTCCTAACAGGAGCATTGATTTTTATCGATCTTGAAACCTTTGACGGCAACTCCTTCGACGGCTTCTCCGCAACCTTCTCCTCTGTTTTCAGTTTGTTCATGAGCGCTTGCATCTGGGGCGGCATCTTCCCGAGCGAGCCCAATTTCTCTACGATGAACGAGCTGCTCATGATGAGCTTCATTGAATGAAGGAGATACTGCTTCTTAAAAGCGTCCTTCAGAGTCAGAATCTCCTTGAACTTCCCCATATAGAAGCTCCGGTAACAGTCAATAATTGCCCAATCGACCGCCTTCATGCTCATTTTTTCAGGTTTGATAACAGGATCGATCAAGTTGTATTTCCTATAATCCTTTTCCGCGATGTAGGGCTTCAAATCCTTGTATATGTCAGCATAGGGCCACGGAGCCAGAGCGAGGTAATGCGCGAAGTCAGGATTGTAGATTTTCGATAATTTAAGCGTCTTCCGTATCGACTGTTTCGTCTCATGCGGGAAACCCAGTATAAAGCTCGTCTCCGTTATCATGCCGTGCTCGTGTATAAGACGTATCGCCTCGATGCCGGTCTCTACCTTGACATCCTTCTTAATCAGATTGAGGGTATCCTGCTCGGTTGCCTCGACGCCGATATAGATATGGATGACGCCGGCGTTCTTATATTTCCACAGAATATCCTTATCCCGGACAATATCCTCAACCCTTGTCTCCATCAGGAGGTAGATGCCCAAATCCTTCTCGATGAGCAGATCGAGGAGATTCTCCCACCGCTCTCTGCTCTGCGTCGGATATTCATCAGGAAGCAGGAAGACATTGACTCCATAGGTTTTGTTTAACTGTTCTATTTCGTTCACTACACGCTCTGGCTTTCTCCCCCTCCATGATTGATGCCAGAATTTCTGCTGGGAGCAGAAGGTGCAATCATGGCTGCAGCCTCTCGAGGTGCTCACCGAGCCGAGCCTGCTCTTCGGGATGACGAAATACCGGTAATCGTTCCATTCGATAAGGTCCCAGGCTGTGTGGAGGCTGTCGAGATCCTCAATGAATGGTCTTGGCGGCGTAGCTATTACTTGCTCTCCAATCCTATAGGCAATACCTTTTACCTCAGCGAGATCGCGATTTGCGTTCAGGGCAAGGAGCAACCCGGCAATCGTCTCCTCGCCTTCTTCTCTCACCACAAAATCAACAAATGTATTGTTAAGAACCTCTTCATACATGAATGAAGGATGCACCCCGCCAATTATCGTCACAATATCAGGCCGCACCTTTTTTGCTGCCCGCAAGACCTCCAGGGCATCGACTACCGTAGAGGTAATCGCCGTGGTCGCAACATAGTCCGGATTTTCACTGATTATTTTCTCTTCTATCTCTTTGAACCCGTGGCGCTTGGTCATGGCGTCATAAATGACAGGGACAAAACCGGCTTCCCTGACAGCGCCTGCGAGATAAACAAAAGTCAGCGGGACCCAGTGACCGGCAACTTCAACAACTCCGCAATGGTAGGGGGGAGTAATAAACAATATTTTTTTCATAAAATCTCTTCTATGCCTGGCAAGAATTATGCTCTATTATACTCTATGGCGTGGCCTTTTTGCCCCGTTAGAGATTTATCTCTAACGGGGTTTTCTTTCCTTTGCATACTGTTTGAAGGCCCTTCCCTGGGGATACTGCACCATCCATGAGGTGATATGGCTCATCGGAAACCCTTTGAGAGAGACCTGCATCATCCGTGAAAGTATCAGGGGGACAGTGAAAAGCCTTGCCCTCAGGTCAATAATCAGTTCTTCTCTTTCCTGAGGGGTCATTGCGGGGTGTTCAAAGACTGCGCGGTTTCCGTCGAAATCGTCCCAGTCAAGCCCCGGGATAAGGTATTCCCTGTACTGCTCATAGAGCTTGGTGCCGGGGAAAGGGGTGGTCATAACAGGATGGGCAGAGACCTTCAGCTCGTCACAGAGTTTCAGGATGCCTTCAAAGTCCTCCTTTACGTCCTGTCTGCCTCCCACCATGATGAAGAGCATCACCTCGATGCCGTGGTCTCTGATTTTTTTGATAGCGTCCCGCCTCTGTCTCCCCTGTTTGCTCATTGCCTTGTATTCTTCAAGGCTCCTCAGGTTATTGGATTCCCAGCCAAGGAGCGCTGCAGTGAGTCCCGCCCCTCTTGCGTATGTCAGGAGTTCTCCTGACCGGGGATGTTCCACAGACACGAGGTCTGCTGCGCCGAACCACCATTTCCCTCTGATTGTACTGCTCATCTCCCGGTAGAGTTCGATGGTGTGGTTAATGTTAATGCCCCAGATATTGTCATCAATGCCCCAGAAGAGTCTCCGGCTGCTTGACGCTACTTCCGCAACTACTTCGTTGATCGGCCTGACCCTCACCTTTCCGCCGAAGAACTCATGGACCGAACAGAAGGTGCAACGGTGGGGACAACCCCTGGAGGTCTGAAAATACCCGTACACATATTTTGTTTTCCAGAGGTTCGTGACCGGCCGCGGCAGGTCCTTTAATTCGGGAAACGCGCCCCGGTAGAAAGGCTTCAGGGCATTTTCCCGGGCGTTGTCAAGGACATCTTTCCAGATATCCTCTGCCTCGCCGATAACAACTGAGTCCGCATGATTTTTTGCCTCGTCAGGGAGGGCGCTTACATGGATGCCGCCGAGAACCACCTTTTTTCCCATCGCCCTCAACGTATCGGACATTCTGTAGGTCCATGGCGCCTGGGGGGTCAACACAGTAAACCCTATGAGGTCTGCATCCACATTCTCAGGATTGAAGGGTTCTTTATTCGCATCCACAAGGGTGACCTGAACATCAGGGGCTAGCTTGTATGTAAGGCCGGCGAGATATTCAAGAACAGGCGGCGCAATCGGAAGCCCCCTGGACATCTGGCCTTTTTCCCCGAAAGGGGGAGAAACGAGGAGTAATTTCATTTATTATTAGAGGCTCTTGCAAAAGTCTTACCACAGAGTTCACAGAGATAAAAACGAGAACACTGAGAAAATAAATTATTACTTAAATTCAATACGTACTCTGTGCGCTCATTTTTTTAAATCTCCGTGTTCTCTGTGGTTAATTGCATTATTCGGGTTAATATTGCCGAAGGAAGAATATCAAAGTTCTTCGCAGAGGGTTTTCACCTTGCTCAGGACATTGGCCGCTTCCTTCCGGTTGATTTTTTCGATAACCGCCTTGT
>CAMTVV010000144.1:0-16729 GCA_947085305.1 uncultured Nitrospiraceae bacterium | reverse complement strand
ACCGCCAGGACCGGTGCTCCCTGATGAGATCGTGACAAAAACCTCGGAGCGGTACAGGGAGATCATGGAGATACTTACCAGGGGATAGGTTTCCGTGATATTACAAAGACTCTTCGAAAAATACGCGCCGAAATTAGGCGGTCTCGAGATCCTTAAATATATCGGTCCAGGGTTCCTTGTAACGGTTGGGTTCATTGATCCGGGGAACTGGGCCGCCAACGTTGCTGCGGGTTCCGGCTATGTTTTTAATCCTTATAATATGAGGACACATTGATCAACTCTATGGGCAGCTCCCTGCCGCAATGCTTGCAAACTATTGCGTCTTCTTTAATAATCTCTGCACAGTAAGGGCACTTTTTGGTATATCCTTTAGATACCATAGGCGGAAGCAATGCAACAACAATAATAAGCAAAGGGAGAAGGGCGCATAGTATAAACCACCACACCGGGTTGCGCCCTTTTCTTGCAGCTATAATGCCGCCTGCAATGCCTGCAATGATACCCAGTAATACATATCTATACATGACGACTTATATCATTGCGCATGCAATAAAATTCTCGAAAAGTCTGTCATGCCGGCTTGTCCGGCATCCTTCCGAAAAGAAAGATTCCCGACAAGCGGGAATGACAAAGCATGCGCAGTTATTAAGGACGCTGTGTATACCCAACAGATACCTCTGATAAGTATTTGTTTATGAAGCACTATTGCATAGTGCTTCGTTTATCTCTTCTGTATATCACCTACGCCGATAAACGGCACTGCGCCGCCGCCTGTAACCTGGGGGAGTATCCCATTCCATTTCTCTATAGCTTTGAGATTAGCCTCTACCTTTCTAAGCTCTATAAGGTCCAGTGAAATATTTGCCCTCTGCAGCCTCAGGGACTCTGCCTCTGCCCTGGCTGTCGTAATCCTCTGCTCTGCCTCAATCTTTATTCTATCCAGGTCTCTCTTTGACTTTAGCGCAAGCTGTTCTGCTGTCTGCTTTGACTCAATAGCCTCTGTAAAGATTTTAGAAAAGCTGAAAATGACAATAGAGAAGGCATCAACCGCTATGTTGTGCGCCAGGAGCCTCTCAGAAAGGGCTAATCTCATTGCCTCACTTACCGCCGGCCTCTTTGTTATAAGCTCTTCTGCTGAATACTTGGCAGTTACAGCCTTTACCACTTCAAGTATTGCAGGGTCTATAATACGTTCCTTGAAGTGTATGCCAAGGGTTTGATAAACAATATTTGCCTTATCAGGTATGACATGATAGTTAAGCGCAACCCTTGAACTCACATCCTGAAGATCTGCCGAGGCGGCGGCGGCATCAGTCTCTGCCTTCTGAACCTTGACATCCATTATGGCAACTTTCTGCATTACAGGCACCCTGAAATGCAGCCCTTCTCCAAGCACATTCTCCTGAACAGCGCCGAAATTAAGGACAACCCCTCTTTGACCTGCGCCAATCTGAACCCATGGCTGCAAAAACAGAAAACCGACCAGAATTGCTCCAATAACCAGCGCCAGCCTTGCGGGTCCTTTCTTCATTGCAGACTGCATTGCCTCCTTAGCCCTGTAAACATCTCTTTCATCCATTTTACTACCCCCTTTTATTTTAGAGGATGTTCAGCATCCTCTAAGCTTTGAAAATCAAAATGTTGTTAAGCGTAATTATAGCAGAAAGTAAAACTAAAAACGGGATGGATTTTAAATCTGCATTTGGTTAGAATTGAATGGTTCGCATTTAGAGTTTTCGGAGGAACCATTAAAGTCTACATCCTCAAACGGCTTTTGCTTCTCATCCCTCTTTTGCTGGGTATAACCATGCTCACGTTCTCTCTCATAAAAGCCCTTCCGGGTGACCCGGCTATGAGCATGGTGGGCGAGAGGGCGAGCCCTGAGGTGATCGAGAGCATACGCAAGGAACTGAACACGGATAAGAGTTTCCTTGTTCAGTACATTGGTTACGTAAAGCTGCTTCTTAAAGGAGAGTTTGGTCGTTCTTACTACACCAACAGAAAAGTGAGTGATGATATTACGGCGAAGTTTCCGAATACATTGCTTCTTGCTGTGGGCGCGATGCTTATCGCAGTGCCTGCGGGGATTATCCTCGGTTTCATCTCGGCCGTGAAAAGGGGGACCGCCATTGACCGGGGAATTTCTTCCCTCTCTGTCATCGGTCTGAGCCTCCCGGTGTTCTGGTCAGGGCTTCTGATCATGCTCTTTTTCAGCCTGAAGATGAAGATGCTTCCCCCTTCCGGCATGGGGGACATCAGGTTTCTGATCATGCCTTCCCTTACCCTTGCCCTTCCTGCCATTGCGACCCTGACCCGGATTTCGAGGACGACTCTCATCGAGCTCTTCGGTATGCCCTATGTCAGGACAGCCAGGGCAAAGGGATTGACCGAGGGGAGGGTGAAGTTCATCCATGTCTTCAAGAATGCCCTCATCCCTCTGATTACCGTCATCGGACTGGATTTCGGCAGTTACCTCAACGGCGCAGTGCTCACCGAGACCATCTTCGGCTGGGACGGCATCGGCAGGTTCGCCATGGAGGGAATTATAAAGCGGGACTATCCGGTGATCATGGGATGCATTATCGTAGGCACCACTGCTTATGTGCTCATCAATCTTATGGTGGATATCATCTATCATTATCTTGACCCGAGAGTGAGGCTCTACGCAGGAAATGATTAAAGGCATTGTTATTGCTCTGGTGATAATACTGCTGGCTTCGATCTTTGCGCCCTTCATTTCCGATTACAATCCCGAAGAGGTGAATCTGGACGAGCTGAAGCAGCCGCCCAGCCTCAGTCACCCCCTCGGCACTGATAACAAAGGCAGGGACATTCTTTCGAGGATCCTCTACGGTGGAAGAATCTCCCTTTCCGTTGCCCTGGTAGCTGCGGTTGTGTCCATGGGCATAGGCCTGATGGTCGGATTGGTATCGGGATACGCGGGGGGGAAGACAGATACCTTCATAATGCTCATTGTTGACTTTATTCTTGCCTTTCCCTCCCTGCTCCTCGCAATCGGTATCTCGGTAATTCTTCCTCCCGGCATCTACACGGTGATGATCGCCATAGCGTCGGTGGGATGGGCTTCTTTTGCCAGACTGGTGAGGGGATACGTACTTTCCTCCCGGGAGGCGCCGTACATCGAAGCTGCAAGGGCCATCGGCTGCAGCCAGGGGAGGATACTTTTTGTGCATCTCCTGCCGCAGTGCATTCCCCTGGTGATCGTGATGATGGGGTTGAAACTGGGGGGCTATATCCTCACCGAGGCATCTCTGAGCTTCCTTGGTCTGGGTGCCCAGCCGCCCATGCCGAGCTGGGGCTCCATGGTGAGCGCGAACAGGGTATTCATCATGTCGGCGCCGTGGATGGTCATCTTCCCGGGCCTTGCCATTGCGGTCACAGCCCTCTGCTTTAATATGCTGGGAGATGGATTAAGGGACAGGTATGGTCCGGAGATAAAGCGGTAGGGGCCTGTTATTTCCCCTTCAGTTTTTCCTCTTCCTCTTCCTCAGTCTTGCAGAGGATGCACATGTTGGTGACAGGCCTTGCCTCAAGACGCTTCAGGTTTATTTCCTCTCCGCAGACATCGCAGGTACCGAAGGTGCCGCTGTCGATCTTCTCTATTGCCTGCTCTATCTTCTTAAGAAGCCTCTGTTCCCTTCCCCGCAGGCGCAGCATAAAGTTTCTGTCGATCTCCGCACTGGCCTGATCACCCATGTCAGGGAAAATGGTCTGGCCCGGCAGCGCGTTAAGAGCCTCCTCGGCCTCGTTCAGAAGTTCGTTTTTCTGCATGATGAGGGCCTTTTTTATATCCTGGATCTTCTGTTCCCTGGAGCTGAGTTTCTTCTTTGGAGCAGACGTCGGTTTCTTTGCCGTGACCTTTGCCGCTTGAACCTTTGAAGCCGGTTTTTGCGCCGTCTTTTTTTGTTTGGTACTGACCGCAGGAGTCTTTACCGCAAGCCTTTTTGTCTTCTTCGTTTTTTTAGGGGTTTTTATCCCCTTTGGAGTGGTTTTGGTTTTCTTCGTTGTCTTCACCGTCTTTTTTGGGGACTTCGGCTTCGAAGCAGTTTTTGTCTTCGCAACCTTTTTCTGTGCCTTCTGTGGTTTCTTGCTTGCCATATGCTCTCCTGAAAAAGTGATTTTACAACCTAACATAAAAGCGAAAAGATAGTCAACGGGGTGAGAGGGCCCCGAAAAATAGACATGGAAAGTTGTTAATCCTCTCAAACCCCCTCCCCTTGCGGGAGGGGGCGAGGGGGAGGGGTAACCTTCCTGGATATTGTATCACCCTCCCGTCAAGGGAGGGGAAACTTTTGGAAAGTTCTATGTCTATTTTGGGGAGAGGGCGGGCGAGATTTTTCTTTGAGCCAAAACGCAGCCATTTATGATAAAATGATAAATTCGTATATTGCCGATGAACGTAATTATTAAGGACATAAAAGAAGCAGACTGCATTTCAGAGGCCCTCATCCTGCCTTTATGTGAAGGGGAGGGCGCCGATCCCTATAAGGAGATTGACGCTTCATTAAAGGGCCTCCTCAGCAGGGTCATATCATCCAGGGAGTTTCAGGGAAAACCGAACCAGATTTCCCTGGTGCATACAATGAATATGATAAAACCGGCCAGGATTCTTCTCGCAGGGTTGGGGAAAAAAGAAGAGGTGAGCGCTGAGAAGATACGTCGTTCAGGAGGGAAAGCGATCTCTTATCTCTGCGGACTGGGGTTAAAGGATATCTCTCTTTCCCTGGGCTATCTCCACTCTTTACATCAATCCCCGCTGCCCTTTGTTGAGGGAGGTCTTCTCTCCATTTACCAGTTCAAAAAGTACAAGCATGATAAGGAGGATCCCATTGGTCTGGAGAGATTCACCCTCCTGGGAAAGTCACAGAAATCATTCTCCCATTCGGTGCGCAGGCTGGTGACAACGGTATCTGCGGTGAATTTTGCCCGGGACCTGGTGAATACTCCGGCCAATGACATGACGCCTACTGTGTTGGCAAAGACTGCCAGGAAAATCGCCGGGGGCAAGGTATCAGTGAAGGTCCTCGAAAGGAAAGACGCGGAAAGGGAGGGAATGGGCGCCTACCTCTCTGTGTCTCAGGGGTCTGTTGAGCCGCCGAAGTTCATCGTCCTGAGGTATAACGGCAGCAGAAGAGCTCCCATTGTCCTTATCGGGAAGTCCATAACCTTTGACAGCGGTGGCATCTCCATCAAGCCCGGCGAAGGCATGGAGAAGATGAAATATGACATGGCAGGAGGCGCAGTGGTCCTTGCAGTGATTAAGGCTGCGGCTGAAATGCGGCTTCCTGTGAATCTCATTGGCGTGCTTCCTGCCACGGAAAACCTCCCCAGCGGCAGCGCGTCAAAGCCCGGCGACATCGTCAGCTCCATGAGCGGGAAGACAGTGGAGATCATAAATACTGACGCCGAAGGAAGACTTGTCCTTGCTGATGCCATCGAATATGTGAAAAAATTTAAGCCGGGGTTTATAATAGATATGGCCACGTTGACCGGCGCGTGTTCCGTGGCCCTGGGAAATGAGGCCGCCGCGATGATGGGGAATGACAGCGGCCTTATGGAGAGGCTGAAGGCAGCCGGTGATGAGGTGTACGAGAGGGTCTGGCAGATGCCCCTCTATGACGAGTACATGGACTATATAAAAAGTGATATTGCCGATATCAAGAATTCAGGCGGGAAAACAGGCTCCCTGGTCACTGCCGGATATTTTCTCAAGGAGTTTGCCGGGGACACGCCCTGGGTGCACCTGGATATCGCGGGCACCGCGTGGACGGAGAAGGATAAACCGTATATTTCTAAAGGCGCCACAGGAGTCGGCGTCAGACTATTGCTCAATTTTTTAAAGGAGACGTAATGAAGATTTTAAGATTATTTCTCGTAATATCTTTTCTCTTAATACCATCCTTTGCCTTTGCATGGGGTCCCCTTACCCATATCTACCTGGGAAACGAGATCTTCTCCCTGGGCTCCCTTTTGCCGGCAGGGGTGTATGCATTAATCAGGAGATACAGGCAAGACTTCCTTTACGGCAACCTTATGGCTGACATCATAATCGGCAAGAAGTTCCTCCCGGAAGACAGGAACCCTCACACCTGGGAAGTGGGGTTAAGCCTTCTGGATTCTGCAGGGACCATGCAGCAAAAGGCCTTTGTATACGGTTACATGAGCCATCTCGCTGCGGATACTGTTGCCCACGGGAGTTTTACCAACACAAAGAGGAACATCGGCCATACCCTCGTTGAATTGAGGGCGGACAGCATTATAGACAAGAGATACTGGATGCAGGCCATAACCATTGACCGGAAGGTCCAGACGAGAAACGATATCTTCCTCGAAAGGTCCCTCGACAGCGCTTTTTTCTCGTTCAAGACGAACAAGAGGATTTTTAAAGGGATGCTGCTTCTTTTGTGTTTCAACAAGGAACGGTTCGGCAACTTTATCCAGAGAAATGCGGTTGATCCCACGAGTCTCACCAGGAAGAATATTCAGCGGCTGCAGCTAGAATCCATTAACAGGATGGTGGATATCCTCTGTAACGGCAGTGACTCTGAGGTCATCAACAAAAGTCCCATGGTGAGCATGCGCCGGCCGAATTATCGCGTCTTCATCTAGCCCCTTCTGAATTATGCGCGACATGCTGGGGAGAGAAGACTCTATTTCTGTCGGCGAGGCGCAGAGGCGCATCGCCGAGCATTTCTTCTTTAGAGAGCCGGCCTCCCTTTCCCTGCCGATTGGTGACTCCTACGGAAGGATTCTGGCGGAAGAGATATATTCTTCCGAGGACCTGCCTGCATTCTTCCGCTCCACGGTTGACGGGTTTGCGCTCGCGGCCGCAGACACCTTCGGCTCAACAGAAAGCCTCCCTGCATATCTGAACGTTGTCCATGAGATTTTCATGGGAGCGAAACCTGAATTCTCCCTGAAAAAGGGAACAGCCGCAAAGATCCCCACAGGGGGGATGATCCCTGAGGGGAGCGATGCTGTGGTGATGCTGGAGCATGTTCAGGCCGCACACGAAGGGCTGATAGAAGTATTGAAGCCCGTGGCGCCGGGGGAAAATATCATCGCCGCAGGCGAGGATGTGAGGAAAGGAGACCTTATCTTGAAAAAGGGTCATTTACTCAGACCCCAGGATGTTGCAGCCCTTGCCGGCGTGGGCATTACTGAAGTGACGGCATATGAGAAACCGAAGGTATCCATAATCTCCACAGGTGACGAGATCATGCCCGCAGGCAGCCCTCTTCTCCCGGGCCAGGTCCGCGATATAAATTCTTACAACCTCGCTGGGCTGATCCTTGAAAACAGGGGCATCCCCTTAAGAAAGGGCATATTCAGAGATGTGTATGCGGACATCAGGGATGCTGTTGAGGAATCCCTGAGAGATTCGGCAATAGTCATTATTACGGGTGGCAGCTCGGTCGGCGCCCTGGACATGACCGCAAAGGTGATAGGCAGCCTCGGTTCTCCGGGCGTGCTCTTTCACGGCGTTACCCTGAAACCGGGGAAACCGACCATTGGAGGGATCGTGAACGGCATTCCTGTATTCGGGCTTCCGGGCCATCCCGCTGCTGTTACAGTCTGTTTTGAACTTTTCATAAAACCTGTGCTGAAAATGCTGACCGGCATCAGCGAGAAAGCATTTCTGACTCAGAGAACGGTGAAAGCGAGGATGGCGAGAAATGTCTCCTCCGGTGCGGGGAGGGAGGAGCACCTCAGGGTTTCTCTGGAGGAAAGGAACGGCGAGGTTTGGGCTGTTCCCGTACTGGGGAAATCAGGTCTCATCAGGACCCTGGTCATGGCTGACGGCGCCGTTGTGATCCCTGCGCAGGCCCGGGGAATAGAGGAAGGGGAAACCGTGGAGGTTGTGCTGTTTTAGTTAAGTTATATCCAGATCCAGTGATAAGCCTATCAACTTATTACTACAGCGATACTTTTTCGTCATTCCCGAAGCCTGTCCTCGAAGTCTGTAGTCGGGGGGCTTCTATCGGGAATCCAGGTTTTTCAGGATGATGATAAAACCAAAGGGCGAGGCGCCGCCTCGCCTGTTAGAAGCTAAAAAAATATTGCAGTATGGTTTAGGATTTATTAAGATAAAATGAGCCTTTTGCAAGAGCCTCATAATATCAGCAAATTATTGGAGGACATACATGGCATCAAAACTTAAAGAGATCGAAGAAACCGCTCTCCAACTTTCACCCAGTGACCGAGCACAATTAGCAGAACATCTTATCCATAGCCTTGATGAGAAAGAAGACCCGGAAGCAGAAAGGTTATGGATTGAAGAAGCGGAACGCCGCTATCAGGAATACAAAGAGGGAAAAATCAAAAGGAAACCGGCAGAGTCAGTATTCAAAGAGGCTCGTTCAAAAATTAAATGAACCCTATTATATTTCTCCCCGAAGCCGAGGGGAGATGTATGAAGCGGCCAGATATTACGAGTCTCAGGCATCAGGATTGGGAATTGATTATCTTTCAGCAGTTGAACGGGCTGTCGCATCAATTGCAGACTCTGCGATGACTTGGCCCAAAATTGAAGGTGAACTGAGACGGCGGCTGGTTCAGAGATTTCCATTTGGTATTTTGTACTATAATGATGCAATATAACATGATGGGATATTCTACATTACGGTATAGCAAGAAGGTATGCATTATACTATAGGGAGTAGGGCTAAAAAGAAAATCGAGGAGAAACATGAAAAGTAATATTGCAAGACCCTATTTCCCTCCTGAATGGCTTAAAAGAGCAGGAGAAAGCATATGAAAAAGGCAGCAGGGTTGTTCATTGTGAGAGGTTACAGTTTTGCTGGAGGTGGGTCTTCTTGTTGAACTTGGCTGTGTCGACTATATTGCGCACTATGTCCATGATCTTATAATCCTGCCCTTTAACTCTATCACGCCATTATTATTAATGCGGGCTTCAGAAATAGCAAGCCCCTCTTAAACAAGTTGCGCACTTATACTCATCAATAGTAAGAATCGCTTCCAGCCCCCCATCGGCAATGATGTATACTTTAATTAATCATGAGACGCATTCTTCACATGGATATGGACGCATTCTTTGCCGCTGTGGAGCAGAAGAGACATCCTGAACTCATGGGCAAGCCGGTGGTGATAGGGGGCAGCGGCGACCCGACCCAGAGAGGTGTAGTCTCCACTGCATCCTATGAGGCGAGGAAATTCGGAATCCATTCTGCCATGCCATTAAGGACTGCGTACAAGCTCTGTCCTGATGCGGTCTTCCTTCCCGTGGATTACAGGGAGTATTCGAGAATTTCGGAAAAGATCAAGGCTGTTCTCAGCGAATTCACTTCGGTCATGGAAGATGTGGGAATTGATGAAGCGTTCCTGGATATAACGGAGATTGATAAACCGGCTGAAGAAATCTCAAAAGAGATAAAGAAAAGGATCAAGGAAGAGACAGGTCTCACCTGTTCCATCGGCATAGCGCCGAATAAGCTCCTGGCAAAGATCGCATCGGATATGCAGAAGCCGGACGGTCTCACAATAATTACTGAAGCGGCTGTTGAATCCCGCATATGGCCGCTGCCGGTGAGAAAGCTCTGGGGAGTGGGGCCGAAGACAGAGGCCTATCTCAGGAACATAGGGATAATGACCATCGGTGAACTTGCTGTCATGCCCGTTGATGATCTCCACAGGCATTTCGGGAAATCCTACGGAGATTATCTCTATGAAGCCTCTCGGGGAATTGATGAGAGCCCCCTCGTTACCCATTGGGAACCGAAATCCACAAGCAGGGAGACGACCTTCCAGACGGATATTAATAACTGGCAGGAACTTGCGAGAAACATTGCAGAACTCACGAGGGAAGCGGTGGACGATATACGAAGGCGGGGATACCGGTGCAGGACAGTGACCGTGAAGCTGAGGTTCAGCGATTTCAAGACGCAGACAAGGGCAAAGACCCTTCCCGTGTACAGCGATTCCCCGGAGGAGATGCGGAAAGCTGCTTTTGACTGTCTCAACCGGTTTGAAATCAAGAAAAAGGTCCGGCTTGTGGGAGTGAGGCTGAGCGGGTTTGAGAAGGAGATTAGTTAATGCTTTATATCCTTGTTGCGATTTTCCTTTGGAGTTCCATTCCGATCGTAATCAGACTCTCCGGCGTGCCGGTCCATGAGCTGATTTTTTTCTCCTGCGTCATCTCGTCGCTGATCATAGGAACGGCATTTTTTTCAAGGAAGTTCCGGCTTGCAGTCCCGAAAGGCAGAACCCTTTTCTCCCTCGTTATTCTCGGGCCCATCAGCCTCCTGAATTCATTCTCCTTTTTCTACGCATACAAGCATACTTCGGTGGCCAATGCGGTGCTGACCCACTACACCGCGCCTGTTCTCGTGGCCTTTCTCGCGCCGGTCTTCCTGAAGGAGCGGTTGACCATGAGGATACTCCTTGCCGTTGCCGCGGCCTCTGCCGGGTTATGGATAATGCTCGGGATTTCAGCAGGTCAGTTCATTGATCTCATGGTGGCGGGGGATAGGAACACCGGAGGTATTCTCGCGGGACTCCTTTCAGGATTTGCTTATGCCGTGCTCATAATTCTTTTCAGAATATTCGCCCAGAACTTTCACCCCGTGCTCATGACACTTTCCCTGAACATTGTCATCGCACTGCTTCTCCTGCCCTTTGTAGAGATTCATCAGGGTCTTCTTTCCGATCTCTGGGCATTCATTGTGATGGGGGTGGTCCACTCAGCCATCGCCCCTGTTCTTTATTTCAGAGGGATGAAAGATGTGACTGCCAACAGGGCGGCAATCCTCGGCTATCTCGAACCTGTCTGCGTTATTCTTCTGGGTGTGGCCTTTCTTGGAGAGGGGATAGATTACAGAACCATAGTCGGAGGTCTCATGATCCTCTTTTCCGGATACCTCACGATTAAAGATTATGATGTCAGTGAGAGATAGTTTTTATTCGTATCTGAGGGGTTCGACGGGATCTAATTTAGCCGCCTGCCAGGCGGGGTATATGGTTGAGAGAAAGCTGATGAGAATGGCGGAAATGGACACAGAGAGAAAATCCGAGAGCTTCATCTTCACCGGCAGATGGCTGAGGTAGTAGATGTCAGCGGGGAGCTTGATTATCTGGTAGGTATTGAGGACGTAGGAAAGGGCATAGCCGCTCACCAGACCGATGAACGTTCCTATGAGCCCGATGATGAATCCCTGGAACATGAATATGGCCATGATGCCGCTGTTGGTCGCTCCCATAGTCTTCAGGATCGCTATCTCCCTCTGTTTTTCGATGACGTTCATGGTGAGGGTGCTCACTATATTGAAGGCGGCCACGAGGATGATCAGCACCAGGATGACGAACATGGCGAACTTCTCGAGCTTCAGGGCAGCGAAGAGGTTCTTGTTCATCTGCATCCAGTCCCTCGCATATAAGGGATACCCCAGAATCTTCTGGATTCTCTCCCTCACGTCCCCTGCTTTGTAGATGTCGGAAATCCTGACTTCAACCCCTGTGACTGAATCCTTGAGCTTGAAGAAGTCCTGCGCAGGTCCGAGCCCCGTGACCACGAGATTTGAATCATACTCGAACATTCCGACCTCAAATATTCCTACCACCTTGAAAGACTTGACCTTCGGGAGCATGCCGAGGGGACCGATCTCTCCTGTGGGAGAAAGGATAGTGATCGCATCGTTCCTGAACACACCAAGTCTGTTTGCCAGTTCTTTGCCCAGGATAATGCCGGGCAACCCTTCCTTTTCGTCCAGGGCAGAGAGGCTTCCTTCCTTCAGATGTTGTGCGATGTCCGTGGTCTTTTCCTCGCGGGCGGGGTCTATCCCCCTGAGGTACACGCCCTGTCCCTTACTGCCGAAGGAGACCATGACCTGCCCAAGGACAAAGGGAGAAGAAGAGAGAATGTCTTTTTCCACCCGTATCTTTTCGATGACATTTTCATAATTTTCAATGGTGCCTTTATGGTCAAGGATCACGATGTGGGCGTTCACTCCGAGAATCTTTCTCTGGAGGTCCTCGTGGAATCCGCTCATGACTGAGAGCACCACGAGGAGCGCCATCACCCCGAGGGCAACACCGCCAATGGATATGGCTGTATTAAAGGAAACACTTCTGTGCCTCTTTCTTGATTTAAGATACCGCAACGCTATAAAAAGCTGATAGGGAAGGTTCATACTCAATAATGCATCCTACGGTTGATCGGGTTTTAACTGCGGAAAGAGAATAACGTCCCTGATGGAGAGGGAATTGGTGAGCAACATCACAAGCCTGTCAATGCCTATGCCCTCGCCTGCTGCAGGGGGCATGCCGTGTTCCAGGGCCCTCACAAAGTCTTCGTCCATCCACATGGTTTCCTCATCGCCCTGTTCTTTTGCCTCTACCTGCTTCTGAAATCTCTCTCTCTGATCCATCGGGTCATTTAATTCAGAGAAGGCATTTGCAATCTCTTTTCCTGCAACAAAGAGCTCAAACCTCTCAACAAGCTCGGGGTTGCCGGGCTTCCTTTTTGCCAGGGGGGAAAGTTCTACAGGATAGTCAATGATAAAGGTGGGCTGCGCCAGTTCCGGCTCAACAAGCTCCTTGAAAATCTCATCGAGAACCCTGGCATGAGAAGCGCCTTTTTCAAGTTCTATCTTCTCTGAACGCGCCCACTTCGCCGCGTCCTCCGGGTCGGTGATAACGCGGTCGGGCACTCCCTTTTCCCTCAGGGCGTCGAGCATGGTGAACCGCTTCCACGGAGGCGTCAGGTCGATTACGGTTTCTCCATAGAGTATCTTCAAGCTGCCGACCACTTTCTGCGCAACAAACGAGAAGAGCTCCTCTGTGAAACTCATCAGGAAGGTGTAATCCTTATACGCCATATAGAATTCCAGCATGGTGAATTCAGGGTTGTGCTTTGTGGATATGCCCTCATTTCTGAAGTTCTTGTTCAGCTCGTACACGCGATCATAGCCGCCCACGAGGAGCCTTTTCAGATAGAGTTCCGGTGCGATCCTGAGATAGAGGTCGATATCAAGGGCATTATGGTGTGTCTTAAAGGGTCTTGCCGCGGCGCCTCCGGGGATCTGGTGCATCATGGGCGTCTCGACCTCAATGAACCCCTTTGCCTCAAAAAAATCCCTGATGGCCTTTATCACGGCGCTCCTCTTTTCGAAGGCCTTGCGCACTTCTGGATTCACGATGAGATCCACATAACGCTGGCGGTATCGTGTTTCGATGTCCCTGAGTCCGTGCCATTTCTCGGGAAGCGGCCTTAAGGATTTTGTGAGAAAGGTGAAATCATCCACCTCGAGCGTGAGTTCCTGGGTCTTGGTCCTGAAGAGCTTGCCCTTAATTCCTACGATATCCCCAATATCCAGTTTCTTTATTATGGAGAAACTTTCTCCCAGGACATCTTTTCTGAAATAGATCTGTATCCTGCCTGATGAATCCTGGATATGGGCAAAGGCCGCCTTCCCAAAGTCTCGTATTGCGACGATCCTGCCGGCGATGACAAAAGACGAAGGATTGGCTTCCAGTTCCTCCTTTGAAGTTTCCCCGTAAGTGTTCAGGATTTCAGAGGCATGATGGATAACTTCGAAGGGCCCGCCAAAGGGTTCGATTCCGGCCTGTCTCAGCTCTTCGAGCTTCTTAATTCTCTGCTCTATCTGTTCGTTGATTTCTTCCATGTGAAACGGATAGCGAGCGCATTCCCTCTGCCTGAGGCGGAGGGGTTAGCGAGCGAATATGATAAAATATTCCTTGCGTTAAGCTACCCTGTAGCTTGCTATAGGGTAGCTTCATTCTAAAAAGTATACTGGTTAAATTTCCGGTAAGTCAAGGCAGAGGTCGCGCGTCGGCGACATACGAGAACCTTGAGAAGCTGATCGCGCCGGCATTGATTGCTCTATCGCGCAGACAATTCTTTACAACCGGGGCTGCATTCTGTAGAATGAATACGTTGTCGTCCTCAAAGAGCTTTGACGAAATTGCGGTCTTCTTTGCTTAAGTGAGGGATAGCGGCCCTGGATACTATGGATACTATGGAAGAGGTAAGGGAATTAATCATGCGGTATGGCCTTGAAGAGGACCTGGAACACGTAATTATTCCTGTCACCGACAAGAACGGCCGTAGTAAACGCATTTTCCTTTTGAAAAGGAGGTTCATGCGCCTCATGTACCCTGGGGGGCAGTATGTGGATTATCCCTTTGCGGAAGTGATAGAAGCCACGGTGAGATACCCGGAGCTTCTTCTGAGCGAAGCGCTCTATTTAATGCATAAGGAGGCCGGCGCCGTGCAAATGGACAGCCCTGAAGAGGAAAAGGTAACCACAGACAAAGAAACATAGAAGGCACGATTTACAGAATGCTCCAATGACAGAGAGGGAGTGAGAATGAAGAAAAAAATACTGATAAACGCGCGACACGCGGAAGAGAAGAGGGTGGCCATAGTGGAAGGCGACACCCTTGTGGACTTCTATGTCGAAGTTTCTGCAAAGGAACACCTCAAGGGGAACATCTATAAAGGCATCATTGTGAGAATCGAGCCCGGGCTCCAGGCTGCCTTTGTGGATTTCGGGCAAAAGAAACACGGCTTTCTCCAGATGCGGGAGATAAAGCCGGAATATTTCAAAAAAACGGCGGAAGGCAAGAGGCCGGGGATACAGGACGTTGTGTCAAAGGGACATGAGGTCATTGTCCAGGTGGAGAAGGACGAGAGGGACACAAAGGGCGCGAGCCTTACCACCTATCTTTCCATCCCGGGCAGGTATATCGTGATGATGCCCGGTGAAGAAAGGGTGGGGATCTCAAGGAAGATCGAGGACAAGGAAGACCGCAACCGCCTGAAGGAAATCTTCAGCAGCCTCAAGCTCCCAAAGGATATGGGATTCATCCTCAGGACGGCAGGGAGCGACAAGACAGGCGAGGAGCTGGAGAATGACCTGAAATATCTGACCAAGCTCTGGACCAAGATACAGAGCGAAGCGAAGAAGGTTGCTGCCCCGGCCCTCATTTACAAGGAGCAGGACATTGCAGTGAGGACAGTGAGGGACTATCTCACGAGCGATGTGACGGAAGTTCTTGTGGACGACCAGGAGGCGTACCGGAATACCAAGGATTTTTTGATAAAGACCCTTCCATGGCGAAAGATAAACATAAAATTTTACAGGGACAAAAAGCCGATCTTTTCGAGGCACAATATTGAAGAACAGATCGCGAAGATCTACGACCGGTATGTATACCTTCCTTCCCGGGGATATATCGTTATTGACAAGACAGAAGCCCTCACCTCCATCGATGTGAATTCAGGCAGGTCACGGAAAGAGGAGAGCGTTGAGTCTACGGCGCTGAAGACGAACCTTGAGGCTGCGGACGAGATCGCCCGGCAGTTCAGATTACGGGACATCGGAGGGCTCATTGTCATCGACTTCATCGACATGGCGTCCTTCAAGAACAGGAAGGAAGTGGAGAATAGACTGAGGACGGCCCTGAGCGCGGACAAGGCCCATAGCGATATCAGTGGTATCTCGAAGTTCGGGCTGGTGGAGATGACGCGGGAGCGGATGAGGCCGGCCTATGGCGAGGCGATTCAGAGGAAGTGCGAGGTGTGCGGAGGCGCGGGTATCGTGAGAACCGACGAGATGACCGCTCTTTCGGCCTATAGAGATATCCATGCGAAGGCATCAAAGGGCGGGATAAAAAGCATACGCTGCTCCCTCGCTGTCGAGAGCATGAACTTCCTTGTCAATACGAGAAGGGACGAGATCGCCGCCATAGAAAAGGAGTTCAAGGTACCCATCAGGCTCGAAGCCGACACGAAACTTTTCCCCGGCCAGTATACGATAACTGTCGAAAAAGTCGAGGAGGAAAAACCTGAGCATGAGGAAGTGAAAAAGCCGTTGCACAGGGCGGAACATAAGGTTGAGCACGCAACAGAACAGAAGCCCGCGCACAAAGGGGAAGAGAAAGCGGAGCATCCGGCAGAGCATAAGCTTGAGCACAGAGGCGAACACGGGACCGGACATACGGCAGAACACAAGGCAGAGTCAGGGATGCCTTCCAAGCGTCGGCCCAGGTCGCGGGGGAGACGCCGCTCCAAGCACAGGCCGAAGGCCGGGCCTTCTGTGGAGGCGGCTGCGGGAGAGGCTGTGGAGAATGCGGGAACAGAGGCTGAAGGGCAGGGTGGAGAGACGTCAGCGGAGTAGATTGTAAAGACGATGTCGCCACTCTGCGTAAGAAGGGGGTCTGTCAGGCTATTCCTGTAATCGAGCCTGAAGATGAATCGCCGAAGAGTGCGGGTTGGTACTTAGACCTCGACAAGGAGGTGGCGCGAAAAGTTATCGACCGCGTAACAAAATATCTGGTCCAGGATCCGCTTAAGCTCGGGAAACCTCTCAAGGAGAATCTCGCTGGTCTGTTTCGGTATCGTTTCGGGGATTATCGAATTATGTATGTAGTGGATATTCCCGGGGAGATGATGACGATCCTCAAAGTGCGCCATAGAAAGGATATCTACCGGTAAATGGCAGGCACGGACAAAAATCTAAGTGTGACAGCAACGCTTACTTCCTGTACTCCGCACTTTTCAAAAGGTTCAAAATAGTGTAAATTATTATCGGTATCAAATATGGGGAAAGGCGAGCTTTATCTGACTAATATTCAAATTCCGATATTATCGGGGCGGTTTCCGTCAAATAACTGGCTGACTAACATCGGATTTCCGTTGTTAGTACCATTAACGGTCTAATTACTGGTT
>CAMTVV010000143.1:0-7945 GCA_947085305.1 uncultured Nitrospiraceae bacterium | reverse complement strand
TGCCCCGGAAGCGGATGAAAAGGTGGTGGCGAAGATCACCACCAAATACAGCCTCGTTGCCCTGCCCGTGGTGGACAGCAACGGTGTCCTGCTCGGGGTGGTGACGGTGGATGATATTTTAGCCAGGATTCTGCCGCCCGGTGCAAAGCGGAAGTAGGGCGACCCGCAGCAGGTATGATGTGTATCATTGCAGGAACTGAGCCCCTGTCATATTCTGAAAGAAACATGCGAAGGAGGAGTTATGGAAGCCATAGACCTGAAGAAGCTTATCAAGTTTTATCCTGACAGGATTTTCCGGGAGATGCTCTCGGACAAGCCCGAGATGAGGATTGCGCTCATGTGCCTGAACGAGGGCCAGCAACTGGAGCCGCACAAGGCGCCCCTGCGTCTTCTCATGTATTGCGTTCAGGGCAGGGGGACATTTATAATAGGTGACGAAAGGGTGGAGGCTGACGAAAGGACCTGCATCCTCTGCGACCCCATGGTGCCCCACGGGTTTATGGCGGACAAGGGCGAGAAGCTGGTGGTAATGGCGGTGGTAACGCCCGTAGAATAATACATTTAAAGGAGGAGTAAAGATGGCGGTTCCGGTTGTTGACATGGACTTATGCATCGGTTGTGCCTCATGTTCTGAGTTATGTCCCGAGGTCTTCGAGATGAGGGATGAGAAGGCCTGGGTTATCGGCCCGGACAAGTGCAGCACTTGTGATTGTCAGTCTGCTGCAGACACCTGTCCTACTGAAGCGATAAAATTCGAGTAAGTTCGTACAAGCATTCCAGAAAGGGCGCTGGGATTTCGGTCCCAGCGCCCTTTCACATAGGACAGATCAGCCTTCCCTGCAGAGCTTGTTAAAGTCGGTTATGGTGAGGAAATCCCTTGACGGCTTCGGTTTTTTCCTCGAGGTTGCCCGCGCCTTAAAGACGACGTATTTTATTCCGAAGCGGCGCGCTGTCTTCAGTATCTCTTCGGTGTCATCAATGAAGAGCGTCCTGTCCTTTTCAAATCCCAGTCTCTCCTCGGCCTTCTGCCAGAACCGGATGTCCTCCTTTGGATAGCCCATCTCGAAGGAGGTGATGCAGGCGTCGAAGTGCTTCCCGAGTTTCGTCTTTTTCATCTTCAGGTCAAGCACCTTGAAGTGGGCATTGGTCGCAATAAAGACCTTTTTCCTGTGTCTCTTCAGAAGCCTGAGGAAATCCTCCACATGGGGGTGAATCTCGATAAGGTGCCGTATCTGCTCTTTCAGAGCCGGGATGTCCAGGTCCAGTTCCCGTGACCAGAAATCGATATCCGTCCAGTTCAGCGTGCCCTCATGGCGCTTGTATTTATTCATCAGCTCTTCCTTTGCTTTTCCGAAGGTCATGCCGTGCTTTTCCGCATATTTCTCAGGCACCAGGTGTTCCCAGAAATAGTCGTCAAAATACTTGTCCAGCAAGGTCCCGTCCATGTCGAGGAGCACATACTTTATCCCGGGCCCCCACAATGCTTTACAGAGCTCGTTCTTTGCCGACATCCCTCACAATACCGTCCTTTTTTTTGATCGCTTCTTCTATCTTGTTCCAGTCAACGTCATTCAGCGCATTCATATCCTTCAGCAGCCGTTTTATCTCTTCATGGTAATTAATGCCCATTTTATAGAAATCCTTATAAACTTCAAGGAATACCTTTCCGTTCTGTGCTTTTGCCATCTTCACCGGTTTATAGATGATCCTGCCGGGCGTGCCCACCGATAGCTCTTTATAGAGAAGTTCCGCAACCTCGGGCCTGAGACGCATGCAGCCATGACTTCTGAACTTATAGATGCTCTGGGGCGCATTGGTGCCGTGGAGACCAACCCCCTTGATCGAGAGCTGTAGCCAGTATTTTCCAAGGGGGTTTTCTGCGCCCGGAGGCACTTCCACAAGGACCTCCTTGCCTTCCTCCTCCATTTCTTTCTGGATCGAAAGGGGAACAAACCATGTGGGGTCCTTGGCCTTTGCCTTTATGACGAAGTCGCCCAGGGGAGTCTGCCAAGTGGGTTTTCCCGCTGAGATGAAGTAGTAATCCCTGAGCCGTCCTCCCTCAAAGCGGTAAAGGGTTCTGTCGGGAATATTAATGATGATCCCGTTTTCCATTGTTTCAGGGACGATCCTCATAAAGTTCACCCTCAGGAGATGCCCCTTTGCCAGAGGGGCATCAGGATTAAGGCTGTTTTCCTTTGCAATATACGACCAATCCATGCCTAGCTTGCCTGAGATGATCATCCCATAATCACCCGGAACGGTTTTATACTCCATGGTTTTCCGGATGAGCTCCGCAGCGTCGAGATGGACAGGAAGAAGCGGGGAAGAGACTGCTGAAGTACAGAGAAAAAGAGCGAACGAGACAGGGGAAAGATGATTCCATAACCCCCCCCAACCCCCCTTTGCCAAAGGGGGGCGAGGGGGGATTTGTGACGGTATCCGGTTACCCATTGAGTAATTGCAGCGCCCTGTGGTGGAGCGCCTGATTCGCGGATGCCAGGAGAGGCGCGCTTTTCTTAAGCCCCAGCTCGACGGTATCAATGGTTCTGCCGTTCATATCGGTGCATACCGCCCCTGCCTCTTTCGCAAGGAGCCATCCTGCTGCAAAATCGAAACTCCTTGAAGGGGAAGGGCTTACGAATACGCTGATGGCGCCGCAGGCAAGGTACGCGAGGTCAAGGGCTGTTGCGCCGAGACACCTTGTCTTGTGAGACCGCTCAAGGAGGGGAAGAATACGCGCAATATCCTTGCCCGGCGCCTGAGCCTCATATGCAACAAGGCGGAATTCATCGTCCTTCTGTGTTGAAATTCTTTCATTGTTCAGGAAAGCGCCCTTCCCTTTTTCCGCGCGGAATTCATCGCCGGTAATGAGATTCACCACATAGGCAACGGCAATGCTGCCGATGGTATCCCCCTCGGCCATGGCGATGGAGGTGCAGTAAAACGGGATACCCGAGACTGCGTTCTTGCTTCCATCGATAGGATCGATAAGAACGGTCTTGCCGCCTCCGTTTATCTCTTTCTTTCCGTACTCCTCGGAAATGACTGACAAAGGAAGGCCGGAGGACTGAAGTTCAGAGATGATGAGGTCTTCCGCGATCCTGTCGATGGGGAAGGTCCTGTCCCCTCCAGCGCCAATGCCCAAGGCCTTCTGTGTCAGCGGTTGAAACCGCAGCTCCGAAAGCCTGGTCAGGAGTTTTGCCCTTATATTTTGAAAGATTTTGAGATACATAAAAAGCAAGACAGGAGATACGAGCCCTTAGTCCAAAGGCTCCTTGACATCTCTCACAAAGAGGTCGACCAGCTCAGGGTCGAACTGTCCCCCTTTGTTTTTTATCAGCTCGTTGACAGCGACATCGAAGTTCACGGAAACCTTATAGGATAACTTGCTTACCATCGAATCGAAGGCCTCTGCTATCGCGATAATCCTCGATTCCAGAGGGATCGAATCCTCTTTGAGGTTTTCGGGGTATCCCTGACCGTCATACCGTTCATGGTGGTAAAGGACATGCGGAGCGATGTCCTTATAAAACGTTATCGGCTGCAGCATCTCATACCCTGTGACTGGATGCATCTTGTAAACCTCTTTTTCAAAGGTCTTTTCAGGGGATATCCTTAAAAAGCCGATGTCGTGGAGAAGGCTGGCAAAGTAAAGTGTCCTCTTTTTCCCCTCCGGCATATTGAGGGATTTTGCTATTATGTTGGCATACTTGGCAACCCTTTTTGAGTGGCCTTTCTTTTCAGGCATGAACCGGTCTATTGAGTCAAGGAGTATGTCGGTGAGATGTATCTCATAGTTTCTCTGGTCATCATAAAACCTTGCCTTTTCTATCGAAATAGCGGCCTGGTCGGCAAGATACTTTATTACGTCAATATCCCTTTCATCGTATAAACCATGCTTTTTGTTCAGGAGCTCGATCACCCCTATGGTCGAGGACCTTGTCTTGAGGGGGGCGCACAACATGGACGTTGTCTCATACCCTGTGAACTCATCAACGCCGGGATTGTATCTGCCGTCTTTTTTCACATCCTCAATTATGACCGGCTCCCCGTGTTTCAGCACCCATCCTCCGATGCCGGTATCCTTCGGGATTGTTTTCCCCGGCAGCTCTTTCGCTTTTGTTCCCTTTACGATCTTAAAAACGAGGTTGCTGTCATCCACAAGGAGTATCGAACCCGCATCAGATCCTGTAATCGCCAATGAGCAGTTCATGATCTTGTCAAGAAGAATATCGCCATAGATCTCTTCCCTGATATCCCTTGTAACATTGAGTATGCTGTCAAGCCTTTCGCTGTAGTCTTCAATCTTGCGGATCACCTGCCCCGACAGCGTCATTGAAAGGTAAAGCCCTGCAGCGGCAACTACCATAGCAAATATTACGATCACAACCATGGAGGTATCCGGCAGGAAACTCAAGATCTGCTGGAGAGGGCCGTAAAGGTATCTCACGATGACGAAGAGGAGGGTGACGGTTACAAAGGAAACAATGAGATTGAGGAGCCGGATGCTCTTCCTGACCTCTGCTGTTGCGGTTTTCTTGATCCCGGCTTTCTTCACATCTTCAATTTACATGAATGCAAAAGGAATGTCAATTTCGGAATCGGGCGGGAAAGGCCAAAGAGCCCTCCTCTGTGGTAAGATTTGTATACACGGATGAGTAAAAGGTTCACAATAGGTCTCTTTTTCTTATTTGCCCTGACTGTTGTATTCTTGCTGCTCCGGCCAACGGATGAAAGCAGGATCAGGAAACTTATCAAAGATGGCGCGAAGGCTGCGGAATCCAGGGATATTGAAGGGGTCATGGCGAAGATATCATTCAACTACCGGGATGATTACGGCATGACGTACCTCTATCTCAAGGAGATACTGAAGCGGGAGTTTGAGCGGCTTTCAGACATAAGCGTTGAATATGAGGATCTGAAGATCCGGGTTTCAGAGAATACGGCTGTGGCTGAACTGGATATACGGGTCGTCGCAACCTCGGGGAACGATACGGGGTACATCCTAGGAGACGTCAAAGCGCCTCTTCAACTGAGATTCACCCTTGACAAGGAACGGACAAAATGGCTCATTGTCAGGACAGAGGGGTTTGAGGGTCACCGCACGAGGTAATCCGCAAGATAAATTGCGAGGGGCAAGGTGACAAAGGATATGGTTGTGGTTACCACGATGATGAACGCTGCCAGAGATTCATCAAGTTTGAACCGGGACGCTATGAGGAGGGACAGGACCATGGTGGGCATGGCGCCTTCCACAAGGCATGAGGCCAGGGCAGTCCCCTTGAGCCCGAGCATGACTGCTGCCGCGTATGATATGAAAGGGACCACGGCGAGTTTTATGATCACCGCAGGGATGATTGCGTATGCATGTCTCACCTTGGGGAAGGAAAGGGCAAGGCCGATGGTGAAGATCATGAGAGGGACAACAAGGTCCCCGAGCATGCTCAGGGTCTTCATGACGAATCCCGGGACCGGGACATGGGCAAGTCTCAGGATTATCCCTGCGAAAATGCCCCAGAGGGGAGGCAGGGAAGCTATGGTCTTAAGGGCTTCCCGGAGCTCGAATCTCTTGCCTTCTCCAAACCTCGAGGCCAGGGAAGCGCCCACAAGCCAGAGCAGGGGCGTTGTAGCCAGAAGGTCGAAGAAGAGCGCATACTTTGCGGCCTCATATCCATACACTCCGGTGAGCACCGGCAGACCGAGATAGGTCACATTGCCGAAGGCCGCTCCCAGCATCAATACCCCTTTTTCCGCAGAAGTGATATGCAGTATCTTTCCCAAAACCGTATACACTGCAAGGGCAAGGAGCAGTCCTCCGATAGTGGTGATCCATGCAGTGGCAGGGACAAGGATTGTTTCGATATCGATATGCGTGGTCGAAACGATCTTTATGCATAAGGCCGGGAGAAATATGTTGAACACAGACACATTGATCGCCTGGCGCAGGGTGCCGGCATCAAGCCCGAGCCGTAATCTCTTGAATCCGACCCCCGCCAAAATGATCAACCCGAAGGAAAGAAGCAAATCATGCATTGGAAGATTATATAATAGTTCGGGCGGAATGGAAAAGTTCTGGTATAATGAAGCTAGCTTGCAAACCCGTCATCTCCGTTAAGCTTTAAGAAAGATATGACTACATTTGACTCTATCCTGAAGCGTATCGAAAGCAAGAAGGCTGACTATGCCCAGTATGGCTTTTCCCCTTCGGAGAATGACGCCCTCAAGACCTTCTTTGATCTTGCCCAGGAATTCGACAGCGTCCTGGATTTTTACATTATGTTCGTGGCGATTCCCAAGGCCTTCTTCGGCCTTGAGGCGCGGCTATATCTCATCGAGCCGAAACACGATGACCTTTCCCTCGTGGCAAAGACGGAAGACCCTGAAAAGGGGCTGCACACTTCCCCGCCCGAGGAGGTGAGGCCCGCTGAACATCCTTATTACACGTCGCATGACAGCCTGGTGCTGACTATCCGGGGGAAGAAACTCCTGATCGACCAGCTCCCCTTTAAGACCCTTGATGATGTCCTTGGACTGTTGGAGGTCTATCCGGTGAGGGACAGGAGTCCCCATACCGAACTCTTCTTTGAGAAGTATGCCAACCGCATCGGATTCAATATCCACAACCGGTTTCTCTTTGAGAAGAATATCGAGCATCTGAGGTTCATCAGGACCCTTGTTGCGGATATTGAACATAACATTATCGCGCCCAACATGATTTATAAGCTCTACCTCAGGCATCTGCGGAAAAAGGTGATGAAGAACCGGGAATTGGAAAAGCTCCTTGCGCAGTACACTGCCATGGAGCAGGGACAGGGCATTTCCCTGGAATATATCCTTGCCGAATTGACCGAGGTCAATCGGGGCCTTGAGGAGGATCTGGAGAATATCGAAAAACATTACCGGAACATGAGCCTCTTCGTCGAGACTCTTTTCCGCAGAAGCCATTTCGACAAGGGGCGCCTTACCCTCCTGAAAAAACCGTGCAATATGAAGAAGGACGTAGTGCAGCCCCAACTGGAACGTTTTTCCGGACAGTTCAGGGATATAGGCATTGCAGTGGATGACCGTTTGAGCGGAATACCAGATGAAGAGGTGATCAGCGTTGTGGATGTGGGCCTCATGGCCCAGGTATACGCCAATCTCTTTTCCAATGCCCTGAAGTATGCCCAGGAGGTCGTCACGGAATCCGGGGAGAGAAAGAAGTATGTCTCCTATGGCCGCGAGGTTATCGGGGACTGCTTCGGGCCCGGCCAGGACGGGATCAAGTACAATGTCTTCAGCACCGGGCCGCATATCCCTCCTGAGGAACAGGAGAGGATCTTTGAAGATGAATATCGGGGGAGCAATGTCTCGAACAGGCCCGGCACGGGCCACGGGCTGGCCTTTATCCGGAACGCGGTGGAGCTCCACGGCGGTATCGTGGGATACGAAGCCACCCAATATGGGAATAATTTTTACTTCATCCTGCCGAAATAAGAATATACCGGGGAGGAATCCCCGGTATATTCTGACACCGCATTCTTTTTGTCATCCTTTTCTGTGGAACATCCCTTATTTCCTCCCCCGCGTACTTGCCTATCTGCGGCTTGCCTAAGTTGCAAAATAATAGAGAAAGATATTAATATCTAAGGCAAATAAGGGAGGGAAATGGGGAGAACTCCTGAGGACGAAGCCCGTGAAGTTATAGACCACATGCTTCAAAAGGCAGGCTGGCATGTCTGCAATGTCACCGATGCAAATATTTACGCTCATAGAGGCGTTGTCATAAGAAATTTCCCCCTGAAATCCGGCCATGGTTTTGCAGACTATATCGTAAGCATCTTTTTTTCCGTGATGAATTCAGGCCGCATACCTAACGAATTCCTTTCGCCGTTCTTGCCAATAGGTATTCCAGTCGCCATTGAGTTTCAAAAGCCTCAGTCTTAATAAAGGATTTGCACCACTC
>CAMTVV010000142.1:0-5406 GCA_947085305.1 uncultured Nitrospiraceae bacterium | reverse complement strand
TTCAGGATAATCCTGAAGATATCAAATCTGGAGGCCCCTATCGCCCGCATCATGCCGATTTCCTGCGTCCTCTCAAATACCGCCATGAGCATGGCGTTCATAACACCCACTGCACTTACGATGATCGCTATTATCGCAATCGAAAGGCTGAGCACCTTTGCCGATGCGGCAAGCGACGAGATGCTGTTCATTACCTGGTTCATGGTCACAATCTGTATCCCCGGCACCTTTTCCGAAAGACTGTCTGTTATCATGGTCAGAGATATCGGGTCTTTTACCTTTACGCCTATGGCAGTGGCTCCCGAGGGTTTTTTGAAGATCATCTGCGCTGTTTTTACCGGTATATAGATAAAGGCATCATCCTGACTGCCTGTTTTTTTAAGTACCCCGGCGACCTTAAACGTTGCATTGACATTCGGATAAGAAAGAACATCTCCAGGCTTCAGCCGCATATGGCCGGCCACTTCTGAACCGAGGATGATCTCCTGGTCATCTTCAGGCACTGAGCCGTCTATCTGCCAGTGCGGCTTGAGCTGCCTGACCCTGGACATCTCAACACCGTAGACAAGGTCCACCCTTCCCTTTTCCTGGTTAGGAAGCTGCGCCACAAGGATCGGAGATGCGAACTCAATGCCGTCCATGGCGGCAATCTTATCCATAACAGTGATGTCAAGAAATTTGGGGATGATCGCACCATGGAGCACAAGCGAAGCCACCTCATGGGCGCAACCCGAAGGCACAACCATGAAATGAACTCCTGTCCTCTCCAGTTCTTTTGCAAGCCCCTTCTCAAAACCCTTGTTAAAGGAGAGTATAGAGAAGAGCACGGCAACGGATGTGGCAATGCCGAAGAGCGCAAGCAGGCTCCGTGTCCTGTGTCGCTTGAGGTTCTTGAGCGCAAGCTTCAGGAAGACCATTACCTGACTTCGACTCCCTGGGCAATAAGCTGAAGTTCCCCCTGCACAGGGTAGACAACACCCATGACCTTTGCCGTCTTGTTCATCCTCGGCGGCATGGTCATGTTGTTCGGTTTAAGATTAATAAATATCTGCCCTGTGTCATCCTGGAGTACGAACCAGCAGCCGTTCGATGCGCACTGGGACGATATGGTTCCCTTGAGCGCAACCTTCTTCCCGACAACATTCCTGTCAAGGAATATATCCTTCACCTTCATTGTCTGAATGTTCTTGTCCACAACTGCGCCGTAATTCTCAGCCTCAGCACAGCCGAGCAGTGCGACAGTGATCAGAACAGACATCGCCATCAAAACTGCTTTTTTCATCCTCGCACCTCATCTGAAAAATATAGTTCACTTATTAAAACAAAAAACATATGAAGAAATTGTGAACATTCGGCAGGCAATGCCCCTCCCCTGGCGGGAGGGGTTAGGGGAGGGGGATTAACTTACTTCATTATAAAAGGCATCCCTTTCCACTGGAACCTTCCCTGTTTTTTTTATGAGCATTACCAGTTCATTCCTTGTCAGCCCCTCGCTGCTCATAGCCCCGGCTGAATGGGTAATCTTCTCCTCCACAATCGTCCCGTCCAGGTCGTCTGCGCCGAAGAGGAGCGATACCTGGGCGATCTTCTCACCCAGCATGATCCAGTATGCCTTTATGTGGGGAATGTTATCCAGGACGAGCCTGCTTACTGCGATAGTCTTTAGGTCGTCTATCCCTGAAGAGCCATAGCGCAGTAGCGCAGTAGCGCAGTAGTTTTTTAAAGGAGAAGAAGTTCTGTCCCTTCCCTGCTCTGCTGCTCTGCTGCTCTGCTGCTCTATCCTTGCTAACTCCGTGTTCTCTGGATGATATGCCAGGGGGATGAATGCCTGGAATCCACCCGTAATGTCCTGCAGCTGCCTGAGCCTCAGAAGATGGTCAACCCTTTCTTCATAGGATTCCAAATGGCCATAGAGCATGGTCGCATTGGTCGGTATTCCGCAGAGGTGGGCTTCTTTATGGATCTCGAGCCATCTTTTTCCTGATATCTTTTCAGGGCAGAGCTTCTTTCTGACCTCCTCTGCAAATATCTCGGCTCCCCCACCGGGCATCGCCTGAAGGCCGCTCTCTTTCAACCTCTCAAGAACTTCCCTCACCGTCAGCCCGCTTATCCTTGAGAAATAGTCTATTTCGACTGCGGTAAACGCCTTTATGGCAATGGAGGGAAATGCCTTTTTAATTTCAGAGAGCATCAAACAATAGCGCTCAAAGGGCCAGTCAGGATGGAGCCCTCCCACGATATGGACCTCTGAAAAAAAGGGACGAGGGACAAGGGACGAGGGACGGGGGGGCGCCTCTTGCCCCTCGCTTAACTTCCCAATTATTTCACCAATGGTCAGTTCAAAGGCACCCTCCTCTCCTTTTGAGCGGCTGAAGGCGCAGAACTTGCACCGGTTTACACAGATGTTGGTGGGGTTGATGTGCCGGTTCACAACAAAAAAGGCTTTCTTCCCGTTCTTTTTTTCCGCAACATGCGAAGCAAGCCTCCCCAGAGTGAATATGTCATCACAATTGAATAATGTCACGGCGTCTTCCCCCGTGATCCTCTCCCCTGAAAATATCTTGTCAGTGATCGTCTTGAGCATTTTTAATTATAAAACAAACCCTGCTCCCCTGTCCTCCGATGAGAACTGATTGACAATCTCCCTGATTTTCTCTACACTCACCCGATGAGGAAAATGATCTGCATTGCCCTTGTCCTGCTCCTTTCAGCATCAGCCCTCGCCCACCCAGGCAAGACGGACAGGCAGGGAGGCCACAAATGCTCGAAAAACTGCGAGGAGTGGGAATTGGCCTTTGGCGAATACCATCTTCATGACAAAGACTGGAAACCTATTCGGCTCGGCTCAAAGGGCAATCCTGTTAACCCTGTCCATAGAGAAGAGGCTCCGCCCCCTGAAGCGCCGGCAGCTCCCAAAATGTCTGCAGAACAAGCCCCGGCACCTGTCCGGGGAGAAGAGGGCAAACCCGCGGAAAAAGTGGAGAACAAGACTGTCATTGACCGAAGCTACAGCGTAATAATCCATGAAGAAAGCATGCTGCCCTTCCAGAGCCTTTTGCTCATTGCCCTTGCCGTGTTGCTTCTCGTGGTCCTTGTCTTCGTCAGGAGAAAACGGGATAGGGACTGAAAGCCCTTTGTTCTTCAGAGCTGCGCCAAAATGTTAAAATATCAGGATGTCAGTCAGGGAACTTATCATTGAAGGCGCGCGGCAGAACAACCTCAAAAACATCACCCTCAGACTGCCCCACAATACCTTTATCGCCGTCACCGGCGTGTCAGGGTCTGGAAAGTCATCCCTTGCCTTTGACACCATCTTTGCGGAAGGCCAGTGGAGGTTCATCGAATCCATTTCAACCTATGCAAGACTGTTCCTCGAAAAACTGGACAGGCCCGACGTGGACGCCATCCACAATATTCGCCCCGCCGTGGCCCTTGAACAGAAAAACCCTGTGCGCGGTTCCCGTTCCACAGTAGGCACGCTCACCGAGATATATGACTATCTGAGGCTTTTATATTCGAAGGTCTCGACGCCTTACTGTCCGCAGTGCGGCAAAGAGATCAGAAGATGGGATACTTCCCAGATCGTCCGGTTGTTGACAGAAGAGTATTCGGGAAGAAAGGCCCTTATCCTTTTCGAGTCGGGCGAACCATTGGAGGAACTCAGGAAGCGGGGCTACCACCGCTTTCTGGTTGAAGGGGAGGTTCAGGAGATTTCAGATTTCAGCAATCAACAATCAGCAGTCAGCAATCAGCAATCATACGATGTGGTGCTGGACAGGCTCGTGATAAGGGATGAACCCAGACTCTCGGACTCTGTGGAGCTGGCATGGAGAGAAGGCAATGAGAGGCTCGGGATAATTCTGGTTGACGGCGCGCCGGACACAAAGACAACGCTGAAATTTACCGCTGCCAATGCGTGTGATGAGTGCGGCGCTGAGCTTCCTGAACCGTCGCCCCTTCTCTTTTCCTTCAACCACCCGGTCGGCGCATGCCGGAAGTGCAAGGGCTTCGGGAACGTGTTGGTCTATGACGAAGATCTCATCTTCCCCGACAAACAGCTCTCCCTGTCTGAAGGGGCCATAGAGCCCTGGGAAAAGCCTGCTGCAAAATGGTGGAAACAGCAGTTCATCGCCGGCGCGAAAAAGGCGGGCCTCGAGGTAAAAAAACCGTTCCTTCAGTTTTCCGGAGAGGAAAAGGAGAAGATATTCAGGGGAGACCCGAATTTTTACGGCCTCGACGCCTTTTTCGAAGAACTGGAAAGCAAGAGGTACAAGCTCCACGTCAGGGTCTTCCTCAGCAGATACAGGAAAAGTTCCGTCTGTCCCGAATGCAACGGGAAGCGGCTCCAGAGGGAGGCGCTCTCCTACAAGATTTCTCATTACGACATCGCAGAGCTTTGCGATCTTCCGGTCTCGCAGCTCACAGGCTTTTTCCGGGACATTGACCTTTCGCCCTTCCAGAGGGATCTGGCAAAGGAGATACTGAGGCAGCTCGCCCTTAAACTCTCATTCCTCCAGCGGGTGGGTCTTGATTATCTCACCCTCAGCAGGCAGGGGAAGACCCTCTCAGGGGGTGAATACCAGCGGGTCAACCTCTCGACCCAGCTCGCAGCTCGGCTCACAGGGACCCTCTATGTCCTGGATGAGCCTACGGTCGGACTCCATGCACGGGACACTGAACGGGTTGCAAAGATCATGGCGGAACTTTCGGAAATGGGAAATACCATAGTGGTGGTGGAACATGACAAGGGGATAATACAGGCTGCTGACTGGATCGTCGAGCTCGGCCCCGGCGGCGGTCACAGAGGAGGCGAGGTCGTCTTTTCAGGCCCGAAGGAAAAGTTCCTGAATGCGGACACCTTGACTGCGCGGTATATAAAAGGCACAGCTCGCATACCCTTCAGCCGTGATAAAAAACCTCCGGTCATGAAACAGAGGAATGAGCTCGTCCTTTATGGGGCGAGGGGAAACAACCTTAAGGACGTTGACCTGAGAATTCCCCTGAGGACATTAACCGCGGTGACCGGCGTCTCGGGCTCAGGCAAGAGCAGCATCATTGTCGAGACCCTTTGCCATGCGCTGGCAAAGAATTTCGGCATTCAGGAGGATACTCCCCTGCCCTTTCGTTCTCTTCAGGGCAAGGAGTTCATAAAGGGACTGAAGATTATAGACCAGACCCCCATAGGCAGGTCTCCCCGTTCAAACCCCGTGACCTACCTGAAGATCTTCGACCGGGTAAGAAAACTCTTTTCAGAGCAGCTAGAGGCAAAGGCAAACGGTTATGGTCCGGGGTTCTTCTCATTTAATGTCCCCGGGGGGAGATGCGAGACATGCAGAGGCGAAGGATACCGAAAAATGGAGATGTATTTCTTTGAGGACATGTATATTAAATGCGAAGAGTGCGACG
>CAMTVV010000141.1:0-12706 GCA_947085305.1 uncultured Nitrospiraceae bacterium | reverse complement strand
CCTTGCCGGCTGCATTTTTCGGGTGTACGGTCTCCGCTTTAAGATCGAGGTCTCTTTCAAACAGGCGGTCCCCGATAGAGATCGGGGCTCTTATGCGTATCATTTCTGGATGAAGGCTATGACTCCTATTCGTAAGGCTTCAGGCGATCAGTACCTCCACAGAAAGTCTGATGACTATCCCGAAAGCTTTCGGGACGGTCAGAAGAAAGCTGGCTGCGTATCACCGGTTTATTCAGGTCGGGCTTATTGCTCAGGGGCTCCTTCAGTATCTTTCCATCTGCTTCCCCGGGCTCGTTTGGGCTAAGTTCGGCTCCTGGATCCGTATTCTGTCTTCCGGCTTTAATTCAATGCCTTCTAAATCAACTGACAGACATGCCTCTATCGCTTCATAAATATTCTGCAACAGTTCATCCCATGTTTCTCCCTGAGTATGACAGCCGGGAATAGAAGGAACCTCGGCCCAGAAGCCGCCTTCTTCGGCATTGTGGACTATTACCTTGAGCTTCATTTTAACTCACCTCCCCTTTTAACATCCCTTCAGCCTGAAAGCTGAAATAACCATTTTTATTGATAATTATATGATCAATAACCTCAATCCCGACTATTTTAGCAACTTCCATTAACCTTTGGGTTATAGCAATATCTTCCTTGCTCGGCTCGGCATTTCCAGTGGGATGATTATGAACAAAAATAATCCCTGCCGCTCTGTCACTTATTGCATCAGCAAAGACCTCTCTCGGATGGACAATGCTATGATTTAATGTGCCTATAAAAACAGTTCTTTTCTATATCAGATTGGAAGCGCCATCTAAGGTAAAACTCAAAAAATACTCTTGCTTTTTATCTTTCAATTCTTCAGTTAATTTTACTACATCGTCAACATTCTTAATCTTTATTCCATCTTTGAGCAAAAATCTCTTTGAAAACTCAATGGCTGCCATAATCTGACATGCCTTAGCCAGCCCAATCCCTTCAATATCTTTCAATTTATCTAAACTGATATTATCAAAATCATCTTGAGCCAACCTTGCCCGGTATTGGACTATATTAACAAATTAATTGCTATATTTCAGCCAATAATTCTCAAGGCCCAGCTCTTTCCTTGCAATTTTCAGCAGGGCAAAGTTGATGCTTAAACCATCTTGCTTCGCCTTCTCTTTAAGGGCCTTTATGGTTACGTCATCAAGCCCCCTGATGGTCATCCGCCCCTTCCCCCACTTCCACAAGATTGTGAATTTAAGTATAATTAAACAACAGTAGTGTCCGGTTAAGAACGATGGCAGCGGCTATAAAGTGTTGGCAGGAGTTAATTTGCGAGGATTTATGTGTGATTCAGACTTGAAAAAAGATTGGCAAATATGGAGCAGATTACAGTATGAGTAATGAACAGAATTATAACCAATTGAATCTATTCGATTCTTAACCGGACACTACTGTCCATTGTTCTTAATTTTTTAGAATAACATATATTGTGGCATAATTATAAATTGTGGGGTTTGTTGATTTCCCCGTTTCCCTTTGTTTTCTTGACTTATTTCCGGGTAAATCTCTATAATTTAAACTTCTGTTTAGGGTCTTTTAAAATGAAAATACTTATAGAAGATATACCTGAAGAAGGTCTTGACTTAGACCTTGAGGAGAAGTTTGGGGCCGGGGAAATTTCCCTTGTTTCTCCTGTAAAGGCCCGGCTTGAGCTGACAAAGGCGTATAGCGAAGTAATTGTTGCGGGCAATTTGAGTTCCGAGTTGGAACTTGAGTGCAGCAGATGCCTGAAAAAATACAGGCATGTTATGGACGTGCCGGTGGATGTTGTCTATCATCCGGTGGAAGAACTCGGGACAGACAGGCATGAATTAAAAGACGCTGAGATGAATATGGGTTTTTATCAGGGTGAAGAACTTGACCTGACGGAACTGATCAGGGAGCAGATCATGCTGAATATTCAGATGAAACCGTTATGCGATGAAAATTGCAAGGGAATCTGTTCCCTGTGCGGAACGGATTTGAATACGGGAACATGCAGTTGCGAAACAAGGAAGATTGATTCAAGACTCGGGGTCTTGAAAAAATTACTGGAAAAATAAGAGGAGGAGTAAAGTGGCAAACCCAACAAGCAGACATTCAAAATCAAGAAGGGACAAGAGAAGGGCCAACTGGAAAGGACAAACGCCTAACCTTGGGCAGTGTCCTGAATGCAAGGAGTTAAAACTCCCTCACCGGGCCTGCGGCAGTTGTGGTTCATATAACGGCAATAAGGTGATAGAAGTAGTCGAAAAATAATCATGCGGGTTGTTCTTGATGCTATGGGAGGCGATCACGCCCCGCTGGTAAATATTGAAGGAGCGGTTGAAACCGTTAATGAATGTGACGATATAGACGTAATATTAGTCGGCAATGAAGCTTTAATCCAGAAGGAACTCAGGAAAAAAAGATACCCTGCAAACCGCATTTCTGTTGTACATGCCTCTCAGGTTGTAGAGATGCATGAACCCCCTATGGTTGCAATCAGAAAAAAGAAAGACTCCTCCATACGTGTCGGCATAGGCATTGTCAAGGCAGGGAAGGCAGATGCCTTTGTCAGCGCCGGACATTCAGGCGTTGTCATGGCCACCTCACTTATGCTGCTGGGCACTGCAAAGGTTGTTGACAGGCCGGCCATCGCGACGCTTATGCCTACCTTGAAGGACACGTTTATCATGCTGGATGTGGGCGCTACTGTTGACTGCAATCCTCAGAATCTGCTGCAGTTCGCCCTGATGGGCAGCACTTACTGCAGATTGGTATTGGAGAGGCCTGACCCGAAGGTGGCGCTCCTCAGTATAGGAGAGGAAGACACTAAAGGCAACGAGGTCACGAAGGAGGCTTTCAAGCTGATTAAAAAATCAAAGTTAAACTTTATCGGTAATATCGAGGGCAAGGATATTTTTAGCGGCATGGCCGATGTGGTTGTCTGCGACGGCTTTATCGGCAATATCGCCCTGAAAATCAGCGAAGGGCTTGCCGAGACAATCCTGAAGATGCTGAAGCAGGAGATTTCGAGTGTTTCTACCGGCAGAATCGGATATCTGCTGATGAAACCCGCGATCAGGAACTTCAAAAAAAGAACGGATTATGACGAGTATGGCGGGGCTCCGCTGCTCGGCATCAACGGCACCAGCATAATCAGTCATGGCAGGTCTTCATCAAAGGCGATCAAAAATGCGTTGAAGGTGGCGGCTGACTATGCGGCAAAGAGAGTCTATGAAGCCATCACCGTTGATATAGAAAACGATCTTCAGGGCAGGCAGGATAGCCTTGCTTAGAGCCAGAATTATCTCTACAGGCTCCTATGTCCCTGAAAATGTTGTCACGAACAATGACCTTGCACAGATTGTCGATACCTCGGATGAGTGGATAATCGAAAGGACCGGAATAAGGGAACGGCGAATCGTCAACGGAAACCAGGGAGCCTCTGACCTTGCCTATGAGGCTGCACATGAGGCCTTGAAAAGGGCCGGGCTAAAGCCCAAAGACATTGATCTTATCATCGTGGCCACTATTTCCGGAGATATGGTCTTCCCTTCAACAGCCTGTTTTCTTCAGCAGAAACTGGGCGCAAAAAAGGCTGCGGCCTTTGATCTGAACGCGGCCTGTTCGGGATTTGTTTATGGCTTGCATGTCGCCAACAGCTTAATCAGGTCAGGAGCGCATAACAGGATACTGCTTGTCGGCGCCGAGGTCCTTTCCAAATTCACGGACTGGAGTGACAGGACAACCTGTGTGCTTTTTGGCGACGGCGCCGGCGCGGTTGTACTGGAGGGCACAAAAGAGAAACGCGGTATTTATTCAACACACATCTATTCGGACGGAAGCCTGTCTGATTTATTATCTCTGCCTGGCGGCGGTTCGAAAAGCCCCTGTTCAAAAGAGACGATCCTCAAGAGGCTGCATTTCATAAAGATGAAGGGGAATGAGACTTTCAAGGTCGCAGTAAGGACGCTCGAACAACTGGCATCCGGGACGCTCGAAGAAGCCGGCCTTGACCCGTCACAGCTTTCGCTCCTGATACCCCATCAGGCCAACCTCAGGATCATACAGGCGACCGCCAAAAGGCTCAATCTGCCTGCGGAGAGGGTGTTTATCAATATTGAAAAATATGGCAATACATCTTCCGCCTCAATCCCGCTTGCACTTGATGAAGCAGCGCAGTCAGGAAAATGCCGGGAAGGAGATTATATCCTGCTTGAGGCGTTCGGCGGCGGGCTCACCTGGGCCTCTGCCTTGCTCCGCTGGTAAGCGGCCTTTATCCTAAAAAAGCATTTAGCCACAGATTTACACAGATATATCAAAGACTTATACAAACTTTTGGCTGTGTTCTCTGTGGTTTAACTGCCGTTTTTAGGTTTATTTCTACTTTTGTGGTATATTTTGACTGCATATTTGTATTCTCCTTTCCATTAGAATTTATGGTCCACTAAACCTATTGATTCTAATCGGAAAGGAGAATCTTTTGGGGGAACTTATTTCAGGTCAACTGCATTTTTTGGGTTGAGAAAAATGAGGCCGAGGGCGATGTGCTTGTATTCTGCGGGATCCATGTATGTGGCCACGCATCTTGTCGGCGGCCTGCCAGAGCTTTTCCTCAAATCCAAGATTGCCGCCATTGGATTTCTTATTTTTATCTTTTCCCCGTCGGGTCATAAGTTACGATAGTAAACAAGAAATCCAAATCTATTTTATCCCGTACTTCTGCAGCCTGTGTCTGAAGGAACGGAAGGAGAGGTTCAGCAGCTTTGCCGCATCGGTCTTTACCCCGTCGGCAAGGGTCAGGGCTTCGAGCAGGTACCGTTTCTCTATATTCTCCACTATGGCGTCCAGATCTATCCCCTCTTTTGACATCTGAGGCAGCGCCTGATGTTCCGAGGGGAAACTGTGTATTTCCAGGGGGATATCAGAGGCGGTGATCTCATCTTTATCGGTCATGAGGAGCACCCTCTCGAGCACATTTTCCAGTTCCCTGATGTTCCCTCTCCAGGGGTAGTTCATGAGGAGTTTCAGCGCGTCAGGCGATAACCTCCGCGGGGCAGCGCCGGAGAACTTTGAGATGAAATGATCAACGAGCAGGGGAATGTCCTCCTTCCTTTCCCTCAGGGGAGGGATCTCGAGCGGTATGACATTCAGCCGGTAGTAAAGATCTTCACGGAACCGGTGCGCTGCGATCTCTTCCGTCAGGTTCTTGTTCGTGGCGGCGACGATCCTGACATCAACCTTGATGTCGCCGGTCCCTCCGACCCTTCTGAATATTCCATTTTCAAGAACTCTGAGGAGTTTTGCCTGGAGGTTAACTGGCATTTCCCCGATTTCGTCCAGGAATATGGTCCCTCCATCGGCGATCTCAAAGAGCCCCTGCTTGTTATAAACGGCGCCTGTGAACGCTCCTTTCATGTGACCGAACAGCTCACTTTCAAGGAGACCTTCGGGAAATGTAGCGCAGTTTATAGCGACGAGGTTTCTCTCCTTCCGGGGACTGAGATTATGAAGGGCTGTGGCAACAAACTCCTTCCCTGTTCCGCTCTCACCGGAAATGAGGATATTCGAACCGCTGAGGGCTACTTTGGGGAGCAGCCGGAGGATCTCCTGCATCTTGGAACTCTTGTAGAAGATATTGCCCAGTTCATAGGTCGTCCGTATCTTGTCCCTGAGGATGGATACCTCTCCAATCAGTTTGCGTTTCTCAAGGGCATTTTTTACCACCAGCCGGATCTCATCGATCTTGAAGGGCTTGTGAATATAGTCGTATGCGCCGAACTTCATGGCCTCGATAGCAGACTCCGTGGTGCCGAAGGCGGTGATCATAATCACAAAGGTTTCGGGCGTGATCTCCTGGGCCTTTTTCAGGATCTGGAAGCCGTCAACCCCTGGCATCTTTATGTCGGTGATGATCAGGTCAAAGATATCCCTGTTCAACCATCCAAGCCCTTCTGTCCCGTCCCTGGCGGTGGAAACCTCGTATCCTTCCCCTTCGAGAAGGATCTTCAGTATCTCGCGCATGTTCTTTTCATCTTCGATGACCAGTATCTTGCTTTTCCGTTCTTCCATGGGTATCTTTCAGCCCGCGGGGCAGGTCAGGACGCGCCCGTCTTGATGAGGGCTCCTTTCGCTGTCCGGTCCTGTGCGAGGGGACGTTCAGGGGTAACCGGCAATACTATATCAAAGGTTGTTCCCTGTCCAGGGACGCTCTTGACGGTGATCGTGCCGTTGTGTTTTTCGATAATCCGGTATGCAATGGAGAGGCCGAGGCCGGTGCCTTTATCCTTGGTGGTGAAGAAAGGAAAGAATATGTCCTTCTGGTTTTCCCGGGGAATCCCTGTGCCGGAATCCTTTACCGAGATAAGGACTGCGTCCTTGAGATTTCTGGCGCTTATGGTCACCTCTCCTCCCCCCGGCATGGACTCAATGGCGTTTAAGCCGAGATTCAGGAAGACCTGGCGCAGTTTCTGGGGATCCGCGACGATCTCCTTCTCTCCTGCAAAGTCCTTCTTTATGGTGATGCTGTCGGTGTTCATGGCCGCGCCCTTGATAAGCTCAATGGTCTCGGCAAGCATGGCGTGAAGGTCGAACCTGAAAAATTCGGGCTCTTTCGGTCTTGAATAGGTGAGAAAATCAGTAATGATCTTGTTGAGCCTGTCCATTTCGCTCAGGGCGATATTCATGAGCTTTTCCCCGTGGTCCCTGGTAAGGGTCCCTTCCTTGAGCATCTCTATAGAGCCTTTCAGTGAGGCAAGAGGGTTCCGTATCTCATGGGCCATATTTGCTGAAAGTTCACCGATGGCGGCAAGGGTCTCTTTATGCTTCAGTTCCGCTTCAAGATTTTTTAGTTCCGTAATATCCTGAAATATGCAGATATACCCTGTCCTGTGTTCACTGCTGTCCGTGAACTCCGAAATGGAAAGCCCTATGGTGCGAAGATATCCGTTAAGAGTGATGCTCCCCTCGCTTCTCTGTATTGCCAGGGGCGGCTTGACAAAGGGAAATATCTCCTCGATATTTTTTCCGATCGCATGAGACCGTGGAATCCCTGTGATGTTTTCCGCTGCACGGTTACAAATGAGGATGCTGCCGGAAAGGTCGGTGGTGAGCAGGCCGCTGGGAAGCCCTTCAATAAGTTCCCAGTTGAAATAGGCCAGGTCTCTCAGGTCCGAATCTTTTTCAGCAAGCTTCAGCGAAGTCTTCTCCAGCCTCGACGACATGTATCCGGTAAGGTAAGCTGTGAGGTAGAGCGAGGAGATGTGCGAGAAGATGTTATACAGGAAATCCTTTTCCTTTACCGAGAAGTCGTAGGCGATGGGGATAACCCGGTAAAACTGAAGATCGATCACCAGGCCGTAAAGAATACTGCACAGGGTGGCGGTGATAAATCCCGCCTTTTTGTTCATGGTTATTGCTGATGCGATGACCGTTAAAAGCATCACAAAAGAAAACCAGCTTTCGATACCCCCTGTCACGAGGATCAGCGCGATGGCCGACAGCGCGTCCATGGTCAACTGGAAGTACGCAAAGGCGGCGAGATTTTTTACCTTGTAGAGGAGGATGGAATAGAGAATGGTCAGGAGGTAGAGGGGCACGATGATATAGAGGATTGCGCGTGGGTTGGGGAAACGGTAAAAACCTATTTCAAATACAAGGAACGTTCCGAGGAGGATGGTGACAAAAAAGGCCCTGAATATGATCAGGGCCTTCAGCCGCTTGAAAAGGGCAGCGTCGTACATAAACTACTTGATGAGGGTAATCATCTTGAAGATGGGGAGATACATCGAGATGACGATGAAACCGACTGCCGTGCCGAGGAACACCATGAGCAGAGGCTCCATCATAGCGGTGAGATTGGATACCGCGTTGTCCACTTCGTCGTCGTAGAAATCCGCAATCTTGCTCAGCATGGCGTCAAGGGCGCCCGTGGATTCTCCCACCGCTATCATGTGGGTCACCATGGGCGGAAAAACCTTTGCCCTGGAAAGGGGTTCTTCGAGTGTCTTTCCCTCTGACACCGCCTTTCTGACATCCATGACCGCATATTCGATAATTTTATTGCCTGCGGTTTTCGCGGTGATCTCGAGACCGTCAAGGATCGGCACACCGCTGCTCACAAGGGTACCGAGCGTCCGGGTGAATTTTGCAACAGCGACCTTGTTGAGGATCATGCCGAAAATAGGAAGTTTAAGCAAAATGCCGTCAATAATCTTCTTCCCCTTCTTGGTTTTCCTCACCTGCCCGATGGAGATAATGACCCCGACAATAGCTCCCAGTACCATGAGACCGCCGATGCCTGCGAGGAAGTTGCTCATATTGATGACCAAGCGTGTCGGCGCAGGGAGGGTCCCCCCCATCCCCGAGAACATCTTCGAAAACGTGGGAATAACAAAGATCATGATGACCGCGATAACCGCGACGGCAATAAAAGAGACGACGGCGGGATAGATCATGGCGCCTTTGACCTTTTTCTTGAGCTTCATGGCCTTTTCAATATACTGGGCCAGCCTGTTAAGGATGGTGTCAAGAATACCCCCGGCTTCACCCGCTGCCACCATGTTCACATAGAGTTCCGAGAATATCCTGGGATGTTTCTTGAGGGCGTCAGCATAGGTGGAACCTGATTCCACATCCGCCTTGATAGCGGTCAGGGCCTTTGCCAGCGTTTTGCTTTCGACCTGCTCCGAGAGGATCTCAAGCCCCTGCACAAGGGGCAACCCCGCGTCTATCATGGTCGAAAACTGTCTCGTGAATACCACAATATCCTTGTCCTTTACCCCGCCGCCAAAGCCGCTCAATAACCCCTTCTTTGCAGCCTTTTCGGTGACGATCGTGGCGGTGATATTCTTCCGCCTGAGCTGTGAGATCACCTCGTCCCGTGAAGCAGCCGTTAGCTCCCCGGACTCGATGGTTCCTCTTGTGGTTTTTCCCGACCACTGGAATGTTGTGGGCATTTCTATCCCCTCCCTTTTGCGGCGCTCGACACCCGCTGAATCATGGTGAGCAGCTCTTCGGTTATCATCGAGCGACCCATGGCTTCTTCATATGAGATTAACCCCTTTGTATACAGTTCAACGAGGGACTGATTCATGGTCTGCATTCCGGATTTCGCCTGTCCTGTCTGCATCTGGGAGTATATCTGGTGCACCTTGTCTTCCCTGATGAGGTTTCGTATGGCAGGATTCGGCACGAGAATCTCCACTGCCATGACCCTGCCGTGCCCGCTTTTCCTGGGGAGAAGCTGCTGGGAAAGTATTCCTTCAAGAACGAAGGACAACTGGACCCTTATCTGTTCCTGCTGATGTGACGGGAAGACATCAATGATTCGGTTTATGGTCTGGACCGCTGAATTGGTGTGCAACGTTGCAAGGGTGAGATGTCCCGTTTCCGAGACCGTCAATGCCGCCTCTATGGTCTCCAGGTCGCGCATCTCACCGATCAGAACTACGTCGGGATCCTGCCGGAGGACGTATTTCAGTGCTGCCTTGAACGACACAGTGTCGGCATTCACTTCTCTCTGGTTTATGAGGCATTTCTTGTGGGCATGGAGATATTCGATGGGGTCCTCCACTGTTATGATGTGATCGTACCGCTCATCATTGATCCGGTCTATCATGGCTGCAAGGGTAGTTGATTTTCCACTTCCCGTTGGTCCTGTCACGAGAATGAGACCCCTGGGCTTCTTTACGAGGTCATTGATGATTTCCGGCAGCCCCAGATCATTGAAGGTCTTGATGTTAAACGGAATGGTCCGGAAGGCGCCGGCAACTGCGCCCCGCTGCATGAAGATATTCGCCCTGAACCTGCTGAGCCCCTTTATCCCGAAGGAAAGGTCAAGCTCATTGTGCTCCTCAAAGCGGTGTTTCTGCGCATCCGTCAGGATGCTGTAACAGAGGGCCTTTGTGTCAGCGGGGCCGAGGACAGGATGGTCCATGCTCAGCAGCTTTCCGTCAACCCTCAGCCTCGGCGGTGTTCCGGTGGTGATATGGAGGTCGGACGCTCCGTTTTCGATCATTTGTTTCAGCAAATCATATAACGTTGCCATCAATTCCTCCAGTTTATAGTTCATAGCTCATGGTTCATAGTCTTGCTATGAGCCATCAGCTAACAGCCATGATCTAATTAATCCCCAAAAGTTACTCTCAATACCTCTTCAATGGAGGTGACACCGTCCTTTATTTTTGTCAGGCCGCTCATCCTGAGGGTCTTTGTGCCCAGCCGTACGGCGACTTTCTTGATTTCATTTGCAGAGGCGCCTTCAAGGATCAGCTCCCTGATTTCATCAGCAATGGGCATCACCTCGTAAAGGGCTATTCTTCCCCTGTATCCCGAATTGTTGCACGCGGAACAGCCTTTGCCCCTGAAACATTTGAGTGTCTTTGCCTCCTCTTCGGAAAAACCGACTTTGATGAGGGCCTGAGGAGGCACCTTCTCCTCCTCCTTGCACTGCTGACATATCTTCCGCGCAAGCCTCTGGGCCAGAATAAGGATTACCGATGAGGATACGAGGAAGGGTTCGATACCCATGTTCAAAAGCCTGCTTATGGTGCTCGGCGCGTCATTGGTATGGAGTGTGCTCAGGACGAGGTGTCCGGTGAGGGCCGCCTTGACCGCGATCTCCGCTGTCTCAAAGTCCCGGATCTCTCCCACCATGATGATGTCCGGATCCTGTCTCAGGAAGGACCTTAGGGACGACGCAAAGGTAAGGCCGATCTCTTCCTTCACCTGAACCTGGTTTATGCCCATGAAGTTATACTCTACGGGGTCTTCCGCTGTCATGATATTGATTCCCGGCTTGTTGAGGTGGTTCAGTGCCGAATAAAGCGTTGTGGTTTTACCGCTCCCGGTGGGGCCTGTGACGAGGACCATACCGTAGGGTTTTTCAATGGCCTCCATGAAGTCGTCCAGTTGTTTTTTCTCGAACCCCAGTTTCGTGAGGTCTACCTGGAGGTTTGCTTTGTCGAGGAGTCTGAGAACGGTTTTCTCGCCGAACAGTGTCGGCAGCGTTGAGACGCGAAAGTCGATCTCTCTTTTTTTCCCGAGTTTCAGCTTGATTCTTCCGTCCTGGGGAAGCCTCCGTTCAGCGATATCGAGCCTTGACATGATCTTCACCCTGGAGCTGAGGGACGCTTTTATCTTCGGGGGAAGGTTCATCACCGTATACATGACGCCGTCCACCCTGTACCTTACCCTCATGGAATTCTCGTAGGGCTCCAGATGTATGTCGCTCGCTCCGGCCTTTATGGCATTTACGAATATTCCGTTCACCAGTTTGACGATGGGCGCCTCTACTTCCCGGACTGTCTCGGCATCATCTCTCTCTTCCACCACATCAATGGTATCGAGGGCGCTTCCCACAATCTTGTCGAATTCTTCCACATCCACGGTCAGCCCTTCCTCCATGGCGAGAGAGCTTTCAGCCCCTTCCATCTCTTCATCGGAGAGCGTATAGTCCCTCGCCTGCACTGACTGGGAGGCAGCCTTTTTCGAAGCGACGAGGCTGTCACCGCCCCTTGAGTAATTATTGCCTATAGCGCTCAGTATGGCGGATTCCGCGGCTACCACCACTTCCACGTTGTATCCGGTCATGAACTTCACGTCATCGATGGCAAAGACATTTGAAGGGTCTGCCATTGCAATGGTCAGGGTTGCGCCGACCCTCGCGATCGGCATGATGAGATATTTTCTTGCCATTTCAAGGGGAATGAGCTTAACCACAGCGGGGTCTACGGCGTACTCTGAAAGGTTTATGGCGGGCACGCCGAACTGTTTGGAGAGGAATGACACCAGTTTGTCCTCGGTGATGTACCCCAGCTTTGCGAGGTTGGTGCCGAGCCTGCCCCCCTCTTTTTTCTGGAGATTCAACGCCTGTTTGAGCTGTTCCTCAGAGATAATATTGGAAGTTATCAGTATTTGGCCGAGTTTAGCCACCATATAAACTACGATATATGAAAACTTCTTGAATGTCAACTGGCTAACCCCTCGATGTCCTGCTATTTTTTAGTTTTCAGATATGGTCCGGGGGACAGCGGGAAAGGTGTCTCCTGGCGGATTATTCCTGAAGAAAGAAGGAGATTCTCAGGCGGACTCCCTCGCCAATTTTCTGTTGATGAAGAATTGCTGAATGATGCTCAGTATGTTATTTACAAGCCAATAGAGGACCAGGCCGGAGGCAAAGCCGAGAAAGAGGAAAGTGAAGACCACCGGCATCAGCATCATGATTCTGTTCATTTTCGGATCGAGGGAGGTAGGGGTCATCTTTTGCTGTATGACCATGGTGATGCCCATGACGATGGGCATTATATAGTAGGGGTCTTTTGCAGACAGGTCTGTTATCCAGAGCATGAAAGGAGCGCCCCTTAATTCAATGGCGATCATGAGCACCTTATAGAGGGCAAAGAAAACAGGAATCTGGAGGAGCATCGGCAGGCAGCCGCTCACGGGATTCACCTTGTATTTCTTGTACATCTCCATCGTCTCTTTCTGGAGTTTCTGGGGGTCTTTTTTATGCTTCTCTCTCAACTCGGTCAGCTTAGGCTGAATGTCCTGCATCTTTTTCATTGCCTTTTGGCTTTTATTGAGGAGGGGGATAAAGGGTATCCTGACTATGATGGTGAGGAGGACTATTGCCCACCCGTAATTTCCCATGAAGCTGTGGAAGAACTTCAGTATCCAGAAAAGGGGCCTTGCCAGGATG
>CAMTVV010000140.1:0-3566 GCA_947085305.1 uncultured Nitrospiraceae bacterium | reverse complement strand
TGCAGACGTCGTGACTGGAGTTCAGACGTGTGCTCTTCCGATCTTTAAATTGCAATTAATATGAAAATAAAAAATATGGAGAGGCGTCTCGCATCGGATGCGGGGCATCAGCATGCTGAATATGGAGGCTGGTATGGCTAAGAAGATACTTAATAGTTGAAGATAATGAGGAAAACCGTTTATTGATAAAGGATATTATGCGATATTACGGATATGAGGTTATAGAGGCAGAGGATGGCGAAGAAGGGGTAAAAATAGCAAAAGAGTATAGGCCTGACCTGATATTCATGGACCTGCAGATGCCTGTGATGGACGGCTTTGAAGCAATAAAGATACTCAAAAGCGACCCCGAGACAAAGGATATTAAGATCATTGCAGTGGCATCCTTTGCCATGGTTGGTGATAGGGAAAGGATCTTTGAGGCAGGGGCTGATGAGTATATTTCAAAGCCTTTGAATACAAGGCACTTGCCTGAGCTGGTTAAAAGACTTTTAGGCGAACAGGCGTTGGTGAAAAGTGAATAGTTGAAGACCTTTTTTATCACTAAATACTGTTTAATATTCTGTTCAATATTCACTGAATGGAGTTTTTATGGTTGGGACTAAGCCGAGGATTATTTGTGTTGACGACGAGTCTTATAATCTGAAACTGTTTGAGGCCATGCTTGTGCCTGCCGGCTATGAGGTTATTACTGCAGAAAACGGCAGGGATGCACTTGAGAAGATTGCAGAGCTGCGGATTGACCTTGTGCTCCTTGATGTGATGATGCCTGAGATTAACGGATTTGACGTATGCAGGACGATAAAGGGGGACGAAAGGTTCAGGAATATCCCTGTTGTAATGATTACGGTCCTCACGTCAAAGGACGACCGTATAAAAGGAATTGAAGCCGGCGCTGAGGACTTTATATCGAAACCGTTCGTTTGACAAGACTGAAGTCCTTGTAAGGATACAGATGCTCCTTAAAGTGAAGGACCTCAATGACAGGCTCAATCTCGCATATACCAACATTAAAAGTCTGACATCTTTCGGGGAGGATATTATAAAAACCTTTAATCCCCTAAGCTTTGACTTCATGTCCAGGGTTGACATGTTGGGGCCTGTTGGGGCCGGTTGAAAAGGGCCCCAACAGCAATTGCCCTCACGCACCATGAGAGGTGGGACGGAAGCGGTTATCCTGAAGGGTTAAGGGGTGAAGATATACCTATAGAGGGCAGGATAATGAATATTGCAGACCAGTATGATGCTCTCAGGAATCAGAGGGTCTATAAACCTGCTTATAACCATCAGACTACATACAAAATAATAACCGAAGGCAACGGCAGGACCATGCCATACCACTTTGATCCCGGAGCGCTTCAGGCATTCAGGGAGACAGCTTCACAATTTGAGGAGGTTTACATAACGCATAAGGATTAGATTTTATATTGACAAAATGCAGGGAGCTGATAGAAATCGAGCTATATAAGCTGGCATTTAAGGCGAGGTAAGCAAATGAAGATAGGACAGAGGATAAATGACTTGCGGCTGCGCCAGAAGGTTACCTTAAAAGAACTGTCATGCCCTGAACGGCGGAGGGAGTAAGTAAAATGGGCCCCGATCAAGAAAAAAATTTTCTGGATAGCGTAGTTGATGTTGTAATTGTGGTTGATAAAGAGGGTAGGATTAGAGAAATAAATCAGGCAACCCTTGATCTTTTAGGTTATAAAAAGAAAGAAGACCTCCTAATGCTTCCTTTTGAGAAAATCTGCAAGAATTTCTCTGTGGATAGTTTGAAAGATAAAATTCCTTTAGCCGGGCAGGAACTTATTTATTTAAACAAAGATGGCAGAGAAATTCCGGTAAGTGTAAATATTTCTGCGAGAGCTTCCTATCCAGAAGATATTATCTTTATGGCCAGGGATATAAGTAAGATTAAAGATTTGATTGCTGAATTGACTCGCTCTCAGGAAGAGCTCAAGACCTCTTATACAGAATTAAAAGTGAGTAAAGATAATTTGGTGCGTTCTGAAAAACTTGCATATACCGGCCGAATAGCCGCAAGCATTGCCCATGAGATAAGAAATCCCCTGACCAATGTCTCTATGTCCGTCCAGCAGCTCAAAAAAGGTAATAGGATAAAGCAAGAGGGTTTTAAACATGTTGAGATTGTTGAGAGAAACATAGAAAGGATTAACTATTTAATTACTGAACTATTAAACTGCGCCCGCCCAACAAAACTTAATTTTCAGCTTTATGATATACATAAAGTCATCAAGGAGGTCCTGGAGTCCAATAAAGCCAAGATTAGCTTGCAGAGGATAAAAGTAACTAAAGACTTTACTTCTAAACCCTCTACATTAAGAATTGATAAAGAACAGATAGAACGCGCCTTCTTAAACTTAATTACCAACGCTATTGAAGCTATGTCACATGGTGGTAACTTAACTATTACTACCGAACTAAATGGAAATTTTTTCATGACAAAGATTCATGATACAGGCAGAGGCATCCCTGAAAAAGATATTATCAAGATATTTGACCCTTTTTTTAGCACCAAGTCTGGTGGTGTGGGGTTAGGATTGACGATATGCTATGGAATTATTGTTAGTCACGGCGGCACTATAGAGGTTGAAAGTAAGTCAAAAAAGGGCTCTACCTTTATAGTTTCTTTACCCATTGGCACAGAGGGAGAGTAGAGAAAGAGGATAAATAAGAGTAGTTAAAATAAAAAATCTTAGGGCATAAACTATGGCAGAGATAAGATGGGATATTAGAAGGGGTGCGGATATATATCGGCAGATATTGGATAGCCGGCTAAGGCGCTGGATTTCTACTGGCAAGATAAAACCTGGAGAGGTAGTTGTCTGGCGCAGTGGTTTTTCCGGTTGGCGAAGACCTGAAGAACTTGAGGAACTTATCTCCTGTTTTCAGCGCTATGAGAGAGTCCAATTAAGAAAGATAAGAAGAAGGGAACCGGTAAGAAAGGCCTTACCTGAAAAAACACAGGTAAAGAATATTTTAATCATAGACGATGAAAAGGATTTGTGCCAGCTTTTAGGTGATGCCTTAAGCTCTCATGGGTATAATGTAAAGTTTGCCAATACCAAGAGGGAGGCAATGAGCAGTTTAAAAAGCCGCTTACCTGATCTGGTATTTTTAGATTTAAAATTACCTGATGGCGATGGATTGAGGCTTTTATCTTGCATCAAAAAGATAAATCCCGGCACAACAGTAAACATAATCTCTGCCTATGGCACTGAAGAAGTTAGAGACGAGGCAAGGAAATTGGGGGCTTATGGCTTTATAGACAAACCCTTTAGTGAAGAGGATATATTAAGGAGTATAAGAGAACTTCGTAGGGTGGGAGTAAGTTAAATGAAGCCCAGACTTACGGAGCGTATGGCGAACGTAAGTCTGAGGCTGAATTTACCCCGTTAGAAACTCTAACGGGGTCGATAAAATGGAGGTTTCTAACGGGGTGGAAAGAATTCTTGTTGTAGATGATGATAAGGATATATGCTTTAACCTTTCAAGTATCTTAAAGGATGAAGGCTATAATGTGCTTGCTGTAGAGGATGGAAGAG
>CAMTVV010000139.1:0-6803 GCA_947085305.1 uncultured Nitrospiraceae bacterium | reverse complement strand
TGCGCCGCAGTCATGCTCAGCCCCAGGGCAAAGGCGTCCGTGAACACATGGCCCGCGTCGCTCAAAAGGGCAAGGCTGTTGCTCAGGATGCCGCCCAGTACCTCGGCGATAAATATCACCACCGTTACTGCAAGGGTGAGGCCAAGCCTTTTTTCTGAGGTTAATTTCATTGCATTCCTGTCAAATACGATAAGATAAAAAGGGGCCGTAGCGCTTTCGAAACCATTATAAAAATTATATCATATAGGGCTAAAGGCTGGCGAAGAGAGCTGTAGTGGTATCGGAATAATTGCGAGAAAAGCAAACCATCTATCTCCTCTTTACCAAAGGGGATATAGATGGTTTGGGTATTGTGTCAGCTCTAAAAATATTGCACAATATACTTTAGCGCCAGGAAGACGATGAGGGCGCCGATGGTCAGCTTTATGATTCTCTGAGGCACGAATTTCTGGAACCGCGCGCCGAGGTAGATGCCGATGGTCCCGCCTATGCCGAAGAGAAATCCCAAAAGCCAGTCAGGTGATGTGGGAGTTCCGCTGCTCACAGGGATAATGCTGTAGAATATCACGCCCGCAATCGAAGTGATAAAGGTCCCCATGAGCGCTGCCCCTGCGATGGTATAAACCGGCAGATGGAACACCGCCACACAGAAGGGCGCTATGATTGCGCCGCCCCCGATGCCGTAAGCGCCGCCGATGATGCCGACGATGAATGCCAGGGCGAACATGCCCATGGCGCTGTAGGAGAACCTCTCTCCCCAGAATTCATATTCGATTTTCGTAAGTGACACCGAGACCGTTTTCACCACCGCCCCTGCAGGAAGTCCTGACGCCACCCTGGAATTCTGCTGCTTTTTTATCTCCTCTGCCCTTTCTTGGAATTTCTTTTCGAGAGCCATTTCCCCTTCATTCTTCATGCTTGCCTCGCCGGTAAATTCATAGAGGAGCTTTGAGCCGATGTAGAGGAGCACACAACCCACAAAGAGCTTGAAGGCGCGTGGGTCCGGGAGATAGAGTACACGTATGAAATATCCGATAAATACGCCGGGAAGGGTGCCGATGATCACCACCCAGGTCAAAGGCCATGCCATCCTGCCTTCCTTGATGTAGCGATAGACACCGCCGGGTATGGCAACGATGTTGTAAATGAAGTTTGTCCCGCTCACTGAAGGGCTTGTGTAGTTAAGCACGCTCATCTGGAAGGGGAGGAGGAGGAACGCGCCGGAGATTCCGCCCATGGAGGTGAAAAAGGAAATCACCAGGGCGACCAGGGGTGGAATGAGGATACTTGTCTTCACTCCGGAAACAGGGAATATAAATTCAAGAAAATCCACTACGAAATCTTCCTATTGGGCATGATCAGGCATATTATATTATGTGGGAATGGGTGGCGCCCGCCGCTACTGCGGCATCCTCTTGTACTTCTCCATGAGATACCCCACAAGCTGCTCCACCCTTTCGGCAAGCTTGTCCGGGTCAGGGTCAGAGCCTTTGTTTACATAACTTGCGGGGCTGAGGAGGTCCATCTGGGACTTAAGGGCGTCGTCCGCCTTCGTGGCAGAGAAAAAAACGACAGGAGTGGCAGCTATCTTGTGCTGGGACTCGATGGCACGGATGGTCCTGGCCGCAGTGATTCCATCCATCACCGGCATGTTGAGATCAATGATGGCGAGGTCCACCCTGGAATTTTCCGAGACAAGTTTCGAATAGGCTGTAATAAGCTCCAGACCGTTCTCGAACGCCATGACATGGGTCGAGAATCTCCTGGTCTTCACCACATCGGTGATGATGCCCCTCACATACTTTGAATCTTCCGCAATGAGGACAGTGCCCTCGCTGGTATCCGAAGGTTCCCAGAGCTTCTGGACATCGAGTGTGAAGCCGCAGTAGACGCAGGTGATCTCTCTTCTCTCATGCCTCTCGACATAGTTGTAAGGAACATTGTCCCCGCAACAAAGACAATATTTAGTGTCCCCCATAAGCCACCTGTAGAATTATATATGCAGTTCATGCAGAATGCAAGGCATTTAGGCTGTTTTTACATATGGACACAAATCTGTTATTATTCAAAGAAATGCTGGAAAACATAGCAGATTTCTTCTTTGAAGAGGAGATAAAGACAAGATGAATATCCGGTTCCTCGGCGGGGTAAGAACCGTTACCGGCACGTGTTTCCATCTGGAGCTGCCTGAACTCAACGTCCTCATTGATTGCGGCATGGCCCAGGGCGGCGATGATGACACCGCGAACAGGGAACCCTTTCCCTTTGCCCCTGCGTCAATAGACCACCTGTTTCTTACCCACGCCCACATCGACCACAGCGGGCTTGTGCCGAAGCTCGTAAAAGACGGGTTCAGAGGGAAGATCATCACGACGCCTGCAACCGCAGACCTTGTGGAACTGATGCTCTATGACTCAGCCCATATCCAGGAAACAGACGCGGAATGGTTGACGAGAAAAGCGCTGCGTGCCGGGAGAAAACCGGTAGTACCCCTCTACACGGTGGACGATGTAAAAAAGGTGATTCCCCTCTTCAACAGAGTTCCCTATGGGAAACTGTTCCATACGGGGAAGGGGATAAAATACAGGTTCCTTGACGCGGGCCATATCCTTGGCTCGGGGAGTCTTGAGCTCTGGTTTCAGGATGGCCCCCGGGAGAAAAAAATGCTCTTTTCAGGGGATATCGGCAAAAAGGATAATCCGATCCTGAACGATCCCGCGGTGGGAACAGAGGCGGATTACGTGGTGATGGAATCCACCTACGGCAACAGGCTTCACAAGGGCATGGATGAGACAGTGAATGAACTGATCGAGGCTATTAAAGTCACCTTTAAGAGAGGAGGGAATGTCATTATTCCTGCCTTTGCCATCGGGAGGACCCAGGATATCCTCTATGTCCTGAACCAGTTGGTGAGGGGAAAAAGACTCTACAATATCAATGTGTACATTGACAGCCCCCTCGCAGAAAAGGCGACCATGACATACCTCGCACACCCTGAATGTTTTGACGAGGAAGCAAAGCTGCTCCTCAAGGCCGGGGGACTTGAAGATTCCATAAAGCTCAGCTTTACCCAGTCAGTGGAAGAATCCATGGCGCTGAACAGGGTCAGATCCCATGCCGTCATCATCGCCGGAAGCGGCATGTGCGAGGGAGGAAGGATCAGACACCATCTGAAACACAATCTATGGAGACCTGAGTGCAGCATCATCTTTTCCGGGTTCCAGGCAAAGGGGACCCTCGGCCGGAGGATTGTGGACGGAGCAAGGGCAGTCAATATTTTCGGGGAAGAGATCGCGGTGAAGGCCGCCATATATACCCTTGGAGGGTTTTCAGCCCATGCCGACCGGAAAGAGCTTCTGGACTGGCTCTCCGCATTCAAAAACAGCCCACAGGTCTTTGTAGTGCACGGGGAAGAGGAGACGTCCCTGACATTTGCTGAGCTCGTCAGGGAGCGTTTCGGCTTTGTCGCCCATGTTCCCGGAAAGGGAGAGACCTATGAGCTGTAGTGTGCTGTCTCATAAATAAATTCTTCATCCGAAAAATAGAGATAGAACTTCCCAAAAGTTTCCTCTCCCTTGACGGGAGGGGATTAAGGGGGAGGGGGTTCATGAAAATGCTTGACAAAACCTATTATGATTATTTATATTCTCATAAATTTTAAAAATAATGAAAGACATTTGCGCATATGTTATTTTTATAGCTTAATCGGGTCAGTGAAAATCTTCGGGAAATACTAACTAATCATGAAAGGAGTCTCTGTGAGATGCTTATAATAGGGGAGAAGTTGAGTATTATCGCAAAAAGGGTCAGAGAGGCCATGATGAAAAAAGACAAAGGGCCTATTCAGGAGATTGCGACCAGACAGTGGAAAGAAGGCTCCGGTATGATTGACGCAAACATCGGCCCTGCAGAGGACGGAGGAGAAGACCTGATGCAGTGGATGGTCACCACCATCCAGGAAGTGGTTCCCCTTCCCATCTGTCTCGATACCACAAATTTTAAGGCGATTGAGGCGGGGTTACAGGTTCATAATAATGAATGGGGCAGGCCGCTCATTAATTCAACCTCCAACGACCCTGAGCGGTTTCCCATACTTGAGCTCGGGGCAAAGTATAATTCGCAGGTGATCGGCCTCACGGTAGGGAAGGGCGGGCTCCCGGCGGATGCTGAAGAGAGGGCTGGCATTGCAGCGGAAATCATGGCAAGGGCTATGGAATACGGCGTCCCCCTTGAAGACCTCTTTCTTGACCCCCTTGTTTTGCAGATTGCCACTTCTCAGGACCATGCCCTTCATGTGATCAAATCCATCAAGATGTTCCAGGAACTGAACGACCCTGCCATGAATACAGTCGTGGGATTAAGCAATATCTCGAACGGATGTCCCAAGGCGCTCAGACCGATATTGAACAAATACTATTTTTTGCTGCTTATGGAAGCAGGGTTGACCGCAGCGATTGCGGACGCTCATGAGATGGCGGAAGCCGTGCAAGAGAAGAAGATGATTGATGATGTTCTATCCGGGAAAAAGATTGATGACGCCAAAAAAATGGCAGAGATAACAAAGACAATTGATGTGATAATGGGCAGGACCCTTTACGCGCATTCATATTTGGAAATGTAAAAAACACAGGTGATAGGTGATTAAAGACTGGAAATTAGGCAATAGGTGATAGACGTAAACCCTATAACCAATAACCTATAACCTATAACCAATAACCTGTAACCACCTGTAACCTATGACTTATAAACCTATTTTTGGAGGTTAATATGGCTTTTGTTCCACCAACAGAGACGTACCCTGGTAAGGTTTATGAGGTTGCCATAGGGGCTGAAAAACCCGGCAAATTCGGAGGGGAAAATGTTCTTGCGTTCCATTCTTTTGAAGGAAATGTTCCCAACAGGCCGCTGATAGCCTATGAGATCCAGGATATCCCCCCTGAGGATTGGCCTGAGACGGTGAAGAAGGTTTTTGAGGGTGTCTCCGGCGATCCTGTAACATGGGCTAAGTATTGCCAGGACACCTTGAAGGCAAAGGCGATTGCCCTGAGGCTGGTGGGGAGCCATCCCGATAGGGAAAACCGCTCACCCGAAGATACGGCAAAGACCGTGAAAGATGTCCTTGCTGCAATCAATGTCCCCCTGATAATCCTGGGATGCAATCAGGCGGAAAAAGACTCTGCAGTGCTGGTTGCCGCAGCCGAGGCCGCCAAGGACAAGAACTGCATTATCGGAAAAGCGCAGGAAGCGAATTACAAAACCATTGCTGCGGCAGCCATGGCAAACAACCACAAACTCATTGCCATGTCGGAGCTTGACATAAATCTGTCGAAGCAGCTGAATATTCTTATAACCCAGATGGGTTTTGAAAAGGGAAGGCTTATTACTGATCCCATGTGTTCAGCTCTCGGGTATGGACTCGAATATACCTATTCTGTTATGGAAAGGATACGGCTTGCGGCCCTGACACAGAACGACGCCACCATGCAGCCTCCCATGCTGGGCGATGTGGGGATGTATGTCTGGAAATTGAAGGAGACACAAGCCCCTGAATCGGAGCTCCCTCAATGGGGTTCCCTGGAGGAGAGGGGGATAGCATGGGAGACCATAACCGCAGGCAGCCTTATCATAGCAGGCGCAGAGCTTCTCATCATGAGGCATCCGGAGGCGGTGAAGGCAGTAGAAAAGTTCATTGATGAACTTTTCTAATTTCTGATTTCAGGTTGTAGATTTCAGATTGTAAAATCATGAATCTGAAATCATAAATCATAAATAGGAGGACGATATGGCTTTGTCAGGCGTTGAGATATTTAAGCTGCTTCCAAAAACCAATTGTAAGAAATGCGGGCACCCCACCTGTCTTGCCTTTGCAATGAAGCTTGCGCAGAGGCAGGCATCTTTAGATGCATGTCCTGATGTGTCGGAAGAGGCAAAGAAGGTCCTCGGCGAGGCATCTGCGCCGCCTATAAAACCAATCACGCTCGGCGCAGGAGATAATGCCGTAAAAATGGGAGAGGAGACAGTTCTTTTCAGGCATGAAAAGAAGTTTGTAAACCCATGCGTTTTTGCCGTTGAGGTAAAGGATTCCATGTCCGATGATGAGATAAACAAGATTGTCGATGATGTCTTGAATTCCGAGATAGACAGGGTCGGCCAGAAACTGAGGATTGACGCCATATTTGTAAGCAATGCATCCAATGATGCCGGAAGGTTCGAGGTCGTTGTCAAGGCCGTTGCAGCAAAGGCCCCTGCAGCGCCCTTGATTATTGCAACAAGCAATCCTGCAGCAGCGGAGGCTGCTGTAAAGGTTGCGGCTGATAAAAAGCCTCTTCTTTACGGAGCGGATGAGTCCAATGCAGAGGCCATGGCAAATGTTGCAAAGACCCATAAAACTACTCTTGGGGTGAAAGCGTCCGCCTCGGGCGGAGGGCTTGATGCCCTTTCAGCCCTCACCGAAAGGATAAAGGCCCTGGGCGTGGAGGATATGGTCATTGATCACGGCGCCAGGACAGCGAAGGAAATTCTCCGGAACAATACATTGATCAGAAGGGCTGCGATCAAGAAGAACTTCAAGCCCCTGGGATATCCGGTGATCACCTTTGCCCAGAGGGATGCCGATAAAGATGGTAATATGCTTGAAGTCCTCCTCGCCACACTCGGAATCGCAAAATATTCATCCATCGTTGTGCTGAGCACAATCGAAAAATGGAAAAATCTCGCCCTTTTTACCTTAAGGCAGAACATTTACACGGACCCTCAGGTGCCGATGCAGGTTGAGCAGAAGATATAAGATCGGAAGAGCACAC
>CAMTVV010000138.1:0-7525 GCA_947085305.1 uncultured Nitrospiraceae bacterium | reverse complement strand
GCTGTTTTTCGAGAAATTCCCTGGCCTGCTGGGTAGCGTCGAACTTGCTTTCGATATTGAATTCTATGTACGACTTTGCGATGGTATTGGCAATGTTTGCCGACATGTCAGGGCTGAAACTGTCGAAACTCACCTTAACCAGCATGGACTTCTGCTGGGGTTCCACATTAAGCCTCGAAAGGAAATTGTTCACTACCTCAGGATCTATGCCTTCCTCAACGTTCCGCATGGGATTATTCTCTGTCGCCTCCACTGCCGCCGCTGACATCTTTTTTGCATCCACGGCGGCGGCGAATTCGGGGTTCTGGTCGAGCTTCAGCTGCCTGATGACCCTCTTTGCAAGGTTCCTGCTCTTGAGGATCTTGTACTGGGTCTGGTAATAATCGTCCGCCGCCCTTTCAACCTCTATGACATCCTTGAATTGAAGGACATTGGGGTTTTCCTTATCGATCTTTATGGTGACGAATGACCGGTATATGGGGGTCATGAGGAATGTTCCGATGAGGACCGTGGTGACGGTGATGACAAGGAAGGTGATGGCTGTCCATTTCCTCCTCAGAAGGACGTGGAGGTAGTCCCTGAGATGGACTTCTTCCTCCTGCTGCCGGGGATAATTCAGGGGAAAGGCAACAGGATATTCTTCCGCCTTCTGGATGCCTGTGTTTACCGGCCTGTTCTCATCCGTTCCATTCATGCCCGTTCCTCTCCTGTCAATATAGGCGTGCCCCGAAGGAGACGATCCCCTTTAACGTATTCACAAATCCGCTCAGGAAATTCTTCACGCCGCTCTTGGGAACGATGATGATGTCATTCTCCTTGATCTGGATGTCTTTGCCGCCGCCGTCCCTGATGGCATCGTAATCCGCAGCTATAACCACCCTCTCCCCTTCACCGTTGTCCCTCAGTATCTTGATGTCCGACCTGTCGGCCTCGTACCTCAGGCCCTCTGCCACCGCAATGGCCTGGACAAGGGTGGTTTTACCCTGTATCTGGAAGGAGCCGGGTTTGTTCACCGCGCCGTCCACAAAAAAGATGCCGCCTTTGGGGACATTGACCACGTCGCCGCCGAAGACAGGGATATTGAGCGCTATGTTCCCCCTTTCAAGGAGTTCGGCAAGGTCCACCACAATGGTCTCTGTCTTCGAAATCCCCACCCTCTCAGCATTGAGGGGCCTCAGGATATAACAGACGTTCCCCGCCTCCCTGGTGAGGCCTCCTGCCATGGAAAGCATCTCCAGAAGGTACCTCTGGCCGGTGACCGCATATACCTGGGGAGTTGTCACCGCTCCGATCACCCCGATCTTCTGGGCCTTGTATTCCTTCACATAAACGCTCACCAGCGGCTCTTCCATGTATTTTGTGAGCTTCTCCACTAACCCGGCCTCGAGCTGAACCGGCGTTAAACCCTTTGCCTTGATCTGTCCGATGAGGGGAAGTCCGATGAAGCCCTGGGAACTGACCCTCACTGTCCGCTTCAGCTCCTCTGCCTGAAACACATCGATTTCGAGAAGGTCCTCGGCTCCGATTATATAGTCTGCATTGGAGTCCACATTCTGCGTCATGGCAGAGTTGAACATCAGGGCATTGAGTTTATCCGGCCGGGAACTCTTCGACATCTGGGCATCCATCTGCTGGATGTTGACTTCCTGAGAGCCGCCGCAGCCGGCAAGGAGGGACAGAAGAAACACTGCCCACAGGCAAGTAATACTAATTTTTTTCATTGAATATACGGCTATGGCCTGGAAGGACTTGCAACTCCTCTCTTTGTCTGGCTGTTCACAAAGAGGGCAACCCCTCCAATAAGGAGAGCGCCTCCTCCAACCACGATGAGAGGCGACAAACCCGCAGCCGCCCCCGGAGCCTCAACTACGGCAAGCTGGGCAGGCGTCGGACGGTATCCGCTCTCCGCTCCCCCGACGTAGAGGGAATTGCCTGCGGTGACTGTATGGACTGCCGCTCCTCTTGCATCCTTTACCAGAATGGTTCCACTCACTGTCGTAATAGTAGCGCCTTTGCCGTCAAATCCCACGGTGCCCCTTATATAATCCTGCGAGGTCGTGCTCACCTTCTGGATGATGTTCGGCTGCACCTGTGTATGGATTGTAGAGGTAGGCGTTGTCACCGAAAAGCCGATTCCCGGGGGCACACTGAACGCTATCTTCCCCGTGACCAGGTCAATCATAATAGTTCCCCTGGACCCGGTCACAATGATCTCGGAGTTTTTCCCAACCTCCATCCTCGCCCCATCCCTGAAGATGGAAGACATCATGCCGTCCCCTGTTCTGAGATGAGCCCCGTCCATCAGAGGATATGCCTTGTCGCTGATGGCAATCCATTTGTTAAAGGCGGTCTTCATCTCTGTAGAGCCTTTGCCCACAACATCGCCAAGGATGGTGACCGAGGGTTCCATGGAAAAGGCGACCTGACCGCAGAGCAGGAATATTACCGTTAATAAGGAAATCATGCCCCGGCACTTCATAGAAATCTTCATAGTATCGCCCCCCTTCACAAGTGATGTTATGTATATACCATAGCTTATCGATAATGTCAATAAAAAAGAGTTATATTGCAACAGCCTACATCTCTACATCTCGCAGGAAATAATGAGTTCAAGGAACATTCTCAAAACCTGCCGTCAAAAAGTGTTTGTCAAAACAGAAGGCTTTTTTGATCCTTTGTCGTTTCATTATCGCAAAACTTACAGCATCGGTATAACTGAAATCCTGGTCTGCATATTTTTTCAAGATGATTACCGCATCTGCTTCTATCTCAGAGGTTGAATGAATTATTAAAATTCTTGGACTGGCATTGATCTTTTCAAGAAACTCTATGGCGGCCTTATGTCCCAGTTCGTTTAAGATGATAATGTATGTCTCGGCGATAACGAGATTGCTTGTCATCAAATTCCGGTGAGCTTTCAGAAGTGAAGGATATAGAGGAGCAGCTTCACGATGATGAGCATCATCTTTATCCGCAAGGGCAATCCATGCGCCCGTATCAACAAAGATGCTTTCGATCATTTTCTGGAAGCAGCATGTCGGGCAATATAGCGATCATGTTTCTCGGCGATATCTCTTTTCCCTGAACTTCCCAGACCAATGAGCCCAATCGCGGGGTCCTCCTCCACGGGAAGTTCCCTTAGAAACTTCTCAAGACCACTCCGAATAATCGCAGCCTTTGAGACACCTCTTTTCTTGGACAAAATTTCGAGCAGATTATCCTGGCCGGGCTCGATATAAATCTGAATTAGTTTCTTCTTTAAGCTTCTCATGATTTATGCATAGCGACCTAAACCATGCCGCATACATCGCATGGTTCCGTCATGCCGGCTTGTCCGTTCATTAATGTCATTCTGGCTTGTCCAGAATCCTTCAGAAAGATTCCGAACTGATCCTCGACAAAGCGAGGACAAGAGTCGGAAAGATTCCCGACAAGACGGGAATGACAAATAATGCGACAATTATTATGACGTTATGTTTAATATACATCATATGATGTGATATGTCAATGGACGATATTACAAATTGCGATATTATAAAATGAGGTGGAATCTATCAAGTCCCTCTCAAGCAGAACGGCGCCAAGAAGGGGAATAGACACAACTCTTCCGGTCCCCTTGCCCACCGCGCCTACTTTGAACGACAGCGACCGCATTAAGGGGACCAAGAGGAGCGCAAAGACGAAGGAAGAGCCGCGCAGCTCTTTCAGTACCTTGTCGGGCAATTCAACAGGTTTCCGGACTGAAAAAGGTACAGAAGGTCCTCGGTGTAAGGAAGACAAGTCTTGGCTCCTTGTGAGTCTTGGCAGCCCGGCATGTCAGGATGATTTATTAGACAATGTCAGGGTAATAGAGATTTACCACAGGGGTTCATCCGGAAGACCCCGTCTGTCAAGGGTTTCTTCGAAAAAGACCTTCCCCTAAACAGACGACAATAACCGGCTACAGCGCGTCTTCACTACGCCTCATATCCTCGTTTATCATAACACCCCTTTTAACTCCTTTACGAACTCCTCGATTTTGCGCAGTTTTCTCTCGATTAAAGGTTTGTCAATCATAAATATTCATCCCGGAAATATATTTATATTCGTCGTAATCAGCGATAGTGTTTTCCCTGAACAGCGTGTAAACATCTCTGTCCTTTACAACTAACTGCAATCCGTACTTCATAACCTGATGCCGGAGCAAGGGTGATGCGGAGTTCAAGGCCACAAGATCAACATCCCTCCCTGATATGTCTGAAAGGACATTTATAAGACCCAATAGATCAATGCCGCTGGGAGGACTTTTAAAATAGATCGCCACATCAAGGTCGCTTCTCCTGTCCTGCTTACCCCTTGCGTATGAACCAAAGATAAAGGCAAACCGGACATTAACGTCATCAAGGAGAAAAGCCCTTAACTCATGAAATATATCCTCTTCCGCCTTCATTGCTGCAATATCCATAACAGTCCTGATCTCCTAAGAGGATTATAACATAGCCCGCGATTTCCACGGTTTTAATTTTAGGCTGAACCTTGATCCGCTCAGAAGTTCTTATTGTAAAAGAGTTATATTGCAAAGACCTGCAATCTGCAAATTCGACAGCCCTCTAAAATCCGGAAGAAACAGTCACGCAGTCCGGCAATCTCTCAGTCTGTTCTTCCCAGGCCGGATGTTCGGGGAGATCACCGCTCCTTATTCTCACCTCAAGCTGCTCCCGTGAGGAAACAGCATATCAGAGCCTCATTCGACTCAACTGCAAAATCATCGCTATGACAATAACCCCGCAGACATCCGCCAGAAAGTCCAATATTTCGCAACTTCGCCACGGGATAAAAGCCTGCACAACTTCAATCAACCCACCGTAGAGGATTAGTCCGAATATAACCTCGTTGTGTCTCTTGGGATACGCGATCAAACCTAAAAAGGATAAGATGCCAAATGCAATTGCATGCTGAGCCTTGTCCCAAAAATCAAATGCTCCAGTTGGCAGCATGTCGGTTGGGAGAACTGTCAGCACACCGACAGTCAATACGGCAAGCCAGAACCCCCAAACACCAAGCGGCCTGTGCGCCACTAAATAAGACTCCCTCCCCATTAGACCCATATCATACGTTTTCTTATATTGATAGACTTGACCCTATCCTTCTTTATACTGACTCCTTTTAAATATTCAGCCTCAATAACGTGAGGAATAAACCGCTCATCCCTTTCCTTCTCACCCCGTGAGAATCCATTTTGCGCGCTTCGCCGATAGAATGACAAGATGGTCTTTTAATTGTTCTTGAGTATGAAGGCGCAAAAACGGCAAAAGCAGTTCTATAACTTTTTTTGACATTGCTGGATAAACCTTAAGACGTATTACGCCGGGATGCCTGCTGACCTGAACATTTGATCCAAATAAAGCTTGAACGCCTCAGGTGCCAATAGCTTCGAGATCGGAATGATCAAGGGATGCCCTGGCATGTTGCAAGGCCGCCTGTATATCTTCCCTTGTCAATTCCGGATAGCCTTCGAGGATACTTTGCCAGGATTCCCCTTCCGAAATCTGCTCGATAATAACCGATACCGGGATCCTGGCTCCCTTGATTACCGGCCTTCCATTACACACTCTCGGGTTAAGCTCGATACGATCCAACAAAGTCATCACTATTCACCTCGATCTAAAATCAATTATATCATTTTCTGAATGAAAACATTTGGGTTATCAAGTTTCTTTAGTTTATTCAGTTTCACCCTCTTTTGCTCCTCCATGCGCCGTGCCCCTTGAGCGTAAGGCGTGAGGCGTAAGGCGTCTTCACTACTTACTACTTACTACTTACTACTTACTACTTACGAACTATCGCGCCCCTTTCCCGAAGAGCACTACCTTTATGGTCTTCAACAGGATAAGAACGTCAAGATACGCCGAGAGATTCTTGATATAGTAAAGATCGTACTGAAGTTTTTCGATCGCGTCTTCCTTTGACGCGCCGTAGCGAAAATTCACCTGCGCCCAACCAGTAATCCCGGGCTTCACAGCATGCCTGAAGAAGTAGAAAGGTATCTCCTCTTTCAGTTTTTCGACAAATTCAGGACGCTCCGGCCGCGGCCCGATAAAGCTCATATCGCCCTTCAGGACATTCCACATCTGAGGGATTTCATCAATCCGGGTTTTTCGCATAATCCGGCCTACCCTCGTCACGCGCGAATCATTAGCTGTGGCCCATACTGGACCAGCCGTTTCCGCATCCGCTGTCATCGAACGAAACTTCAGCAGCTCGAAAACCTGTCCGTCATACCCCACTCTCTTTTGCCTGAAAAGAACCGGCCCTTTCGAGTCAAGCTTAATCGCGGCGGCAGCCGGCAGGGAAAGCGGCAACGACAGGAGCAATCCCGCAGCGGAAAGACAGATATCAAGAAGCCTCTTTACGTGCATCGTATAGAGACCTCGCATCGTCCCATGAAAAGGCGTATAGGCCATCCAGCCGTCGCTCAGGTGAAGGACCGGAAGCTTTCCTGTCAATTCCTCATGAAGGGCTGCCATATTATATATCTCCACGCCCCGCATTTTTGCCTGGATCAGAGCCTTCAGTATCTCCGGACTTTTATCATGAGTAATAGCCATAACGATCCCGTCCACCTCATCACCCCTGATCATATCGAAAAGAAGGCCGGTCTTGCCGAGCACCGGCTGCGGATTCGCCTGTTTCTGCAGTGCGGGATCGTCATCGAGAAAGCCCTTCACTGAGAAATTCCTGTTTTCGCGCAAGACATTGAGAATTGTCTCGCCCGCGTATCCCGCGCCTACGATGACAACCCTCTTCGGCTTTTCGACAAAAGCAAAGGCGCCCTCGTAGAGGAGCCTCCATGAATAAGTGAACCCGGCGATTAAGACCGTATTGATGAGCAGGATGCCCCTGCCGAACTTCCATTGCGGGAAAAGGTAAAAAACGATGGCCACAAGCGCGGTAGCCGCTCCAATGGCGAGCAGGAAACGGGCAAGATATGCGGCGCTCTTGAATCTGTAGCCGGGGTTGTAAATATCGAAAACGTAGAAGCTGAGGAGATAGGTCAGCACCATGAACAGCGTTGCGCCGGTGTAAACATCGAGTACGTTAACGTATTTCAGTCTGACAGCAACAGACAGATAGGTGGAAAAGATGATAAGAAGTGCGTCTATGACAAAGAGGGCGAATGTCTTATTAGAGCGGCGCATTTATATTGAGAGATTCCACGTCATCTTCCCGAACGCACGATAGGGGAAATTGGGATGTGGAGCTATTTGAATTTAGTAATGTCAAATGTCAAGACCTGACACCTAAGACAGACTACTTCTCTATCTCTTCTGATGAGTATTTTTAAGGATTGTTCCGTATAACTTATCTCTTGAAAATAGATACCTATGCTTTAAGAAGTAATATGCTAAGCCCTTAATGTGCTCTAATGTGCTTCTGGAAAATATTCTTTTTTTTGTTATTCTTTGTTCATCATGAAGTATCACGGCATTCGGGTTATATACAACCTTATATCCTGCTTGCCATATTCGTAAACAATAATCGATAT
>CAMTVV010000137.1:0-5825 GCA_947085305.1 uncultured Nitrospiraceae bacterium | reverse complement strand
TTTAAGAAGTTTTGCAAAAGGCTCATCAGGCATAAATTCTCGGAAAACTCCAGTCAAAAGTAAAGACAAATTCAATGCCGGCAGCATAGGCATTTTGAACCCTGGAGAGCATCTCTCCGGATGAACCTGTCATTTATATCCCGCAGGATTTCCTGTCTCGTCCTGCCCCACTGCGGCGCAATGAGGATATCATCAGGGGACAGGGCAAACAGCCTCTGGAGAACTATTTCGGGCGACAGACGCTCAATGAAATCCACGAGGAAGTCCAGATACTCGTCGTATCCAAAGGTCGGGAAGGGCTTTTCCAGATACTGTTGTGCGAGGGGGGTATTTTTTACCACCTGAAGCTGATGTATTTTCAAAAATCCTACGGAAAGGTTCGAGAGTTCATCAGCCATGGCCAGCGTTTCATCCCTCGTCTCTGTAGGAAGGCCCACAATGATATGGGCTCCAATGTGTATGCCCTTTCCCTTTGTCATATCAACGGCCTCAAGAAAGGTACTGTAGTTGTGTCCCCTGAGGATATACTGGAGGGACTTGTCGTGGATCGACTGCAATCCGTATTCCACAAGGACAAAATAGTCCTTTGCGAGCTCCCTGAGCAGCTCGATCTTTTCTTCATCCACACAGTCAGGCCTTGTCCCTATGGCAAGCCCGAGCACGGACGGCAATGAAAGCGCCTCCCTGTATATGCGTTCCAGCTCTGCCACCGGCGCGTAGGTGTTGGTGAAGGGCTGAAAATATACAAGGAATTTCTTCGCCCTGTACCGCATCGAGAGATATTTTATCCCGTTCCGTATCTGTTCCCTGACGGGCATCCCGGTCTTGCATTCGGACGGCCTGAAGCTGTCGTTATTGCAGTAGATGCATCCTGTAACACCCAGGGTGCCGTCCCGGTTGGGACAGGTAAACCCGGCGTCCACATTCACCTTGTACACAACAGCGCCGAATTTCTTCTTGAGGCAGGGTCCGAATGCGTTGTAGCGAGAGGTCATGTTTAATTATTTCTCTTTGCCGGGCCCTATGTCAATGCGTGCCATGAAATTTTTTGCTAAAATAGAGTGAAATAATATATTATTAGATATCCCTGGGGGAGGCTGAAAGGCCTGAGAATTTCCCGCTTTGTGGGAAGACCCCTTGAACCTGATCCGGGTTATTCCGGCGTAGGGAACGGGAAAGAAGATTGCTCGAAGATCCTCTATTCCCTCCTTTCAGGGATAGGGGATTTTTCCTTTATAGGCATGTGAAATGAGACTAGAGGTCAACGGAAAAGAATATTCCACAGAGAGGGATACAGTAATGCAGCTTTTGAAAGAGCTGGACATAGCGCCGGAGCGGGTCGCCATCGAGGTGAATCTTAAGATTATCAGGAGAAGCGACTTCGAAAATTACCTGCTGAAAGACGGTGACAGTGTAGAGATAGTTAATTTTGTTGGTGGAGGACAATTTAGTGTCAGTGGCAGTGAATAGTGTCGGTAAAAAATAATGCGATCCTGAAATTCAACTGACACTGATACCGATAACTGACACTGAAATACAGGAGGAAAGCATGGAAGATGCATTGATAATCAGGGGCATCGGGTTCAGGTCAAGACTCTGGATAGGCACAGGGAAATACAAGGACTTTGAAGAGACAGTAAAGGTAGTGGAGGCCTCCGGCGCAGATGTGGTGACCGTGGCGGTGAGAAGGGTGAACATCACTGACAGGAAGTCAGAAAATCTCCTGGATTTTATTGACCCCGGGAAATACAAGATACTTCCCAATACTGCCGGCTGCTACACTGTTGAAGATGCCCTGAGATACTCCCGCCTTGCGAGGGAAGCAGGGGTTTCGGATATGGTCAAGCTTGAGGTAATAGGAGACGAAAAGACGTTATTCCCCGACACTATAGGGCTTTTGACGGCAACGGAGATACTGGCGAAGGAAGGTTTCATTGTGTTCCCATACACCAACGATGACCCCATAATGGCGAAGAGACTTGAGGATGCGGGCGCTGCTGCGGTGATGCCCCTCGGCGCGCCCATCGGTTCAGGACTCGGGATAAGAAATCCGTACAATATCAGGATAATACTCGAAGGGGCAAAGGTTCCTGTCATTGTTGATGCAGGCGTGGGAACAGCCTCAGACGCCGCCATTGCCATGGAGCTTGGCTGCGATGCGGTTTTGATAAACACCGCTATTGCAGGGGCAAAGGACCCCGTTGCCATGGCAGCGGCCATGAAGCACGCGGTCATTGCCGGCAGGCTGGCATACAAAGCAGGTAGGATACCCAGGAAGCTCTATGCCTCTGCAAGCAGTCCGATAGAAGGAATGCTTTGAAGTTAATAGTGAACAGTGATGAGTAAGAAAATAGACTTTAAACTTTATTTAATAACTGATAAAAAACTATTCACTAACGACTATTCACTATTCACTGCCGTTGAAGATGCATTAAAGGCAGGCGTAAAAGCCGTTCAGTTAAGAGAAAAGGATTTGCCTATTAGAGCACTGCTGGATATGGCATACAGAATGAGGGAAATCACTTCACGGTACAATGCGAAGCTTTTTGTCAATGACAGAGTTGATGTCGCTCTCTGCGTCAATGCCGACGGGGTGCATCTCGGACAATCAGGGATCCCTGTTCACGCAGTGCGGAAAATCACGGCTGAAAAATTACTCATCGGGGCTTCAACTCACAATGTGGAGGAGGCCCTCACTGCACAAGAGGAAGGAGCGGACTTTATCACTTTCGGCCCTGTTTATGCCACGCCTTCCAAGGCTGAATATGGAAAGCCCGCGGGAATAGAGTCATTGAAAAGCGCCATAGGAAAAGCCTCCATCCCTGTCTTCGGGATCGGCGGGATAAAAACAGATACTGTTAAGGAAGTGCTCCATTCAGGAGCATATGGAATCGCGCTGATAAGGGGCATTTTGGGTGAAATTGATATTAAGGGAGCAGCGGCAAAGTATTTAGGAGAGTTAGAGGGAAAAAATAAACCGCAGAGCGCACAAGGGATGCCGTGACTCGTAACTCGTCACGCGTAACGTGTAACGAAATTATTTTTCTCTGCGATCTCTGTGTCCTCTGTGGTTAATCCTTATTAGGAGAATGATTATGACAAGGATAGAACTGGCAAGAAAAGGAATCATCACAGAAGAGATGGAGGCAGTCGCGCAGGCAGAAGGCATATCTGCCAGGAAGCTCGCATCAGACATTGCAGAAGGGGTAACGGTCATCACGAGAAACGTTTTTCATGATATCGCTCCCCTCGGAATCGGCAGAGAGCTGAGGACTAAGATCAATGCAAATATCGGCACATCAAAAGATAGGATTTCCTATGATGACGAGATAAAGAAGCTTGAGGTCCTTGTGAAATATGGGGCCGATGCGGTTATGGACCTCTCCACAGGCGGCGCAATTAAAGATTTAAGGAACACCCTCATCAAAAACTCCCCGGTTGCCGTGGGTACGGTCCCCATCTATGAAGCGGTGGTGAATACGACCCAAAGGCACGGTCATATCGCAAAGATGAGTCCCGATGAACTTTTCGAGGTGATCGAGGAGCATGCAAAGGACGGCGTTGATTTTGTGACAGTACACTGTGGTGTAACAAGGAGGGCGATAGAGAGGCTGAAGGAAGACCGGAGAATCCTTGACGTTGTGAGCAGAGGAGGGGCATTTCTCCTCGAATGGATGATTTACAACGACAGGGAAAATCCCCTTTATGAGCAGTATGACAGGCTCCTGGAGATCGCAAAGAGATACGATCTGACCCTGAGCCTGGGAGATGGGTTCAGGCCGGGCTGCCTTGCAGATGCAACTGACAGAAGCCAGATCGAAGAGCTGGTCACCCTCGGTGAACTGAGGGACAGGGCCCTTGCTGAAGGCGTCCAGGCGATCATAGAGGGTCCCGGACATGTGCCCTTGAATCAGGTGGAATTGAATATAAAGATGCAGAAAGAGATCTGCAAGGGAGCGCCCTTTTATGTGCTCGGCCCCTTGGTCACTGATATCGGGATGGGATATGACCACATCTCTGCAGCCATAGGAGGCGCCATTGCAGGCGCTGCAGGCGCTGACTTTCTGTGCTATGTTACGCCTGCAGAGCATATACGACTCCCGAACATCGATGATGTAAGGGAGGGGGTTATTGCCTCAAAGATAGCAGCCCACGCCGCTGATATTGCAAAGGGGATACCCGGCGCCATGGAAAAGGATAAGAAGATGGCTCAGTGCAGGAAAAACCTTGACTGGGAAGGACAGATATCCCTCAGCCTTGATCCTGACAGGGTCAGGGAGTGGAGGGGACAGGTTCCGCCCTCTGTCACCGAGGTATGCAGCATGTGCGGAGAGTTCTGCGCCATAAAGACTGTGGAAAGGGCCCTCGGCAAAAGGCTAACATAAGGAGTGTCGCTCAAAACCTTTTCACCAGACATGCCTGCATAGCGCTCATGGGTGGTATGCACTATTTTACAGTTTTTTGTAATATATAATGCTTCACTGTTACGAAAGAGGAGGATTGCATGCCAAGGACGTATAAAATAGCGGTTATCGGCGGTGACGGCACAGGGCCTGAGGTCATCGCAGAAGGAATGAAAGTATTAAATTCAGCATCACGGAAGTATGGCTTCAAGCTCGACTATACCCATTTTGATTTCGGCGGTGAGCGGTATCTGAGGACCGGCGAAATCCTCCCCGACAGCGCCATTGATGATTTAAGAAAATTTGACGCCATTTATCTGGGAGCCATCGGGCATCCCGACGTGAAATCCGGAATACTGGAAAAGGGCATCCTCCTCAGGATCAGGTTTGAACTGGACCAGTATATCAATCTCCGTCCTGTCAAGCTCTATCCCGGTGTTGATTGCCCGCTCAAGGACAAAGGACCGGAAGACATTGATTTTGTCGTGGTGAGAGAAAACACAGAAGGGCTTTATACGGGCACAGGCGGATTCCTCAAAAAAGGCTCTCCTGATGAGGTGGCAACACAGGTATCCATTAACACAAGAAAGGGTGTGGAGAGGTGTGTACGCTATGCCTTCGAGTATACAAAAAGGAGAAATAAAGCCAATAAACTGACCCTCTGCGGTAAGACCAATGTCCTGACATTTGCCTTTGATCTGTGGGAGAGGACATTTTATGAAGTGGCAAAGGAATATCCAATGGTCAAGTCTGATTATGCCCATGTGGATGCCATCACCATGTGGTTTGTGAAGAACCCTGAGTGGTTCGATGTGATCGTCACCGACAATATGTTCGGAGATATTATTACGGACCTGGGCGCCATGATCCAGGGAGGTCTTGGTATAGCCGCAGGGGGAAATATCAACCCTGAAGGCGTTTCCATGTTCGAGCCCATGGGAGGTTCTGCTCCGAAATACAAGGGGCAGAACATTATCAATCCCCTTGCGGCGATCTGCGCAGCGGGGATGATGCTCGATTACCTCGGAGAAAGGACCGCTGCCGATGCAGTCGAAAAATCGGTGATGGAGCTGACCGCGACCAAGATCAAAAGCCTTGCTGCAGGAAAAATGGGCTACTCGACTACTGAAGTGGGGGACATGGCAGCAGAGATGGTGGGGCGATAGAAGCCCTCTTTCTTCAATCTTCAGTGAATAAGTGAGGGCAGATCAACTTGCCATAGCCCTGGCAAATCGAGTAATATCAACATTGGGAGCGCATAGGGTTCTGGTGTCCCTCCTGGACTTCAAATCCAGTGTTGCCTGCCAAAAGCGGGCAGGGTGGGTTCGATTCCCACACGCTCCCGCCACCTATATTACATAATAGTCACCGTTATACCTCTTAACCAAACTCTCATTAACCAAACTCTCAAATTGATGTCTC
>CAMTVV010000136.1:0-4939 GCA_947085305.1 uncultured Nitrospiraceae bacterium | reverse complement strand
TGTAAAATTCGCATCGCTTATGCCGACAGTCACAGGGAGGCGCTTTGGTTTTTCGTTTTCCAGTATCCAGACACCCGTGCCCTTCTGCAGCTGCGTCGTCTTCGTCCTCTCCGCCGGTCTGAATCTCAAAGCAGCATTCGGTATTCTTGGGATATCCTTCTTTTCCGCAACGATGACCGATACATTGGCCGTCATGCCGGGCTTTAGCTTGAGGTCAGGATTATCCACCGCAATGACCACGTCATAGGTCACCACGTTCTGAACGGTTATGGGGGCAATCCTCACCTGGGAAACCCTCCCCCTGAATGCGACTTCGGGATAGGCATCGACGGTGAACTCCGCATCCTGCCCGGGTTTCACCTTGCCTATGTCCGCCTCCACCACGCTGGTATTGAGCTGCATCTTCGTAAGGTCCTGGGCAATGGTGAAGAGGGTCGGTGTCTGAAAGCTTGCCGCCACGGTCTGTCCCACATCAACATTCCTCGAAATAACAGTTCCGTCCACAGGAGACACGATCCTTGTGTATCCGAGATTGGTCTGTGCATTTCTTAAAGCCGCCTCTGCCTGGGCAACCTGGGCCTTTGAAGCGCTGACCTGGGCCTTCGAGGTCTCATAATTCGTTTCCGCAGTGTCGAGGTCGCTCCGGGCAATGAGGTTTTTTGAGAAGAGCTCTTTGTTCCTTTCCATGGTTCTCTTTGCATCGGCGAGCGAGGCCTCGGCCCTCTCAAGGTTCGCTTTTGTCACAAGAAGGTTTGCCCGGGCCTGGGCCGCCTGTTCATCAAACAATGCAGGGTCTATCTGTGCTATCAATTGTCCCTGCTTAACAGGAGAATTGAAATCCACGTATATTTTCTTTATGGTCCCTGATACCTGCGTGCCCACAAGGACCGTGGTCACGGCATTAACTGTCCCTGTTGCGGTAACAGTCGTCACGATGTCGCCCCGGGTGATCTTCTCCGTCCTGTACTTCGGCTCGCTTCCCTTGTTCCTGAAGAGAACGAATGCTGCAACGATCGCTGCGAGAACAATAACAACTGCGCCGGCAATAAGTATCTTCTTCATCTTGTTCCCATCGCCTTCTCAAGACTTGCCCGGGCAACCTTGTAGTCATAGAGGGCCTGTATATGGGCAGTCTTTGCATTGCTCAACGCAACCTGCGCATCAGTCACCTCTATAGGATTTCCCACCCCCGCCTCATATCTGCCGCCGGCGATCGCGAAATTCTCCTCGGCCTGTTTCACAACCAGTTCCGCAGTCGGAATCCGTTCTTCTGCCTCCCTCAGGCTGAGATATGCCTGCTGCACGTCGAGGAATATCGTCTGCCTCAGGGATTCTTCATTCGCCCTCACGACATCAAGATTCGCCTTCGCCTCCCCAACCCGATGCTTTGTGAGGAAGCCGCTGAAGAGAGGAACTGTGAGCGTTGCTCCTATATTCCAACCCCTCTCAATGGGAAAGGCATTTCCCGCATAGTTATACCCGGCATTCCCCGTCAATGCAGGGTAGTAGCCGGTCCTCGCCAGGTCAAGCGACATTTTGGCAGCGCGCCTCTTTGCCACAAATGACCGCATGTCCGGCCTGTTCTTCTGAGCCCTGTCCAGGGCCTCTGCAAGGGTTATGTCATAGCCCGCAAACGAGAGATTGTCCTCAAGGGCATACTCAGCCGCCCCCGGGACCCCCATGGCATTATTCAGAGTTGCCACTGCAAGCCTGACTGCATTTTCCGCCTTTATCAGGCTCAGCTTCGCATTGCTCAAGTCAACTTCCGCCTTTGTCACATCAAATTTCGGCTTCGTGCCTACCTCAAAAAACCCCTTCGCCTGCTGGAGGTGGAGCCCGAACTGCTTCACAGCTTCCTCTGCCACGGCCCTGTTCCTCCTTGCCTGCAGTACCCCGTAATAGGCCTGTTTGACCTTGAGGATTATCTGCTCCGTGATATCCTCGAGATCAGAGAGGGAAGAATCATATTTGAAACTCTCAATCCTGACCTGCAAAGAGGTTTTCCCAAAATCGTATATGGTCTGGCTCAGGGCAGCCCCGGTCGAATATGAATTAAATATCGCAGAGCCCGTTCTAAAGCCCAAGGTTTCCCTGGGGCCGACAGAAGTTCTGCTCGTGCTGCTAACCCAGTCTATCACGGGATAATAATTAGCCCTGGCCTGACCCACCCTGTTCTCGCTGACATTTACGGCATTTTTTGCCGCGATGATACCGGGATGCTTAATGAGCGCAATCTCGACACACCGCTGCACATTAAGCAATTCCCCCTTTCGGATCAGCTCTTCCGCTTCACCGTTAAGGGGAATGGCAAATATAAGAAAAAAGATGGGCAGAATAATCCGTTTCATATTAACCTCCTGTATTGACAACTTAGTCCTTTGTCCTTGCTCTGCCTTTACTGAACAACAGACTGACCTTTTCCTGAAATTCGTCTATATACTAATATACCACCGGGGTTATATAAATGATAAGGAGATGGAAAACCGCCAGGCTTTCTGCCACGGCAAGATCCTGGGTGCGGCGCCCTTCGGGGGATTTTCATTCCCCTTTGCGCCCCGAAAGCTTTCGGGGCATGTGGATTTAATTTGACAAATACATTGCATTACTCTATATTTTGACTATCAGATGCAACAAGTAGTGGGAATTCTATGAAGAATAGGAGGGACTTATGGACAAGATTCTGAGAATTGACATGGGAGCAGAAGGTGGTCCTAAAGCGAAAGAAACGCCTCTGGGAGAATACGCCGGTTTCGGTGGCAGGGCCATGACCTCTGCAATAGTTTCGAAGGAGGTCCCGCCCTTATGCCATGCCTTGGGAGCGGAGAACAAGCTGGTTATCGCGCCCGGCATGCTGAGCGGCACCATAGCCGCCATGTCAGGACGCATCTCTGTGGGCTGTAAGAGTCCGCTGACAGGCGGGATAAAGGAGGCGAATGCCGGAGGGCAGGCTGCCCAGGTGTTGGCGAGGTTGGGATATGCGGCCATAGTCCTGGAAGGGAAACCGAAAGATGACACCCTCTACAAGATATTCATCAACAAAGACGGCGTGAAGATCGTCCCTGACAACAGCCTGAAAATGCTCCCCAATTATGATCTCATCGAAAAGATGAAGGCTGCGCACGGGGACAGAATAGCCTGCATGTCCATTGGGCCGGCCGGGGAGATGAAGATGTGCGCGGCAACAGTGGCTTGCACGGACATGGAACTGAGACCAACGCGCCATGCCGGACGGGGCGGGGTCGGAACCGTTATGGGCTCGAAGGGGGTAAAAGTCATTGTCCTTGATGACTCCGGAATAAAAATGAGACCGCCCAAGGACCCTGAAAAATTCAAAGATGCAAACAAGAGATTCGTTGAAGGCCTCCGGAAACATCCTGTCACCGGACAGGGCTTGCCTGCGTACGGCACCAATGTCCTGACGAACATCCTGAATGAAGTGGGAGGATACCCCACCTACAATTTCAAGCAGGGCCGTTTTGAAAGCGCCGGCAAGATCAGCGGAGAGACACAGGCTGAACTGGAAGTCAAGCGCGGAGGACTTGCGACCCACGGCTGTCATCGGGGGTGCGTTATCCAGTGCTCCGGTGTTTACCATGATAAAGACGGTCATTACCTAACCAAACAGCCCGAGTATGAAACAGTCTGGGCGCACGGCGGGAACTGCGGTATTGGCGACCTTGACGCTATCGCCATGCTCGACTTTCTGGATGATAACTACGGCCTCGACACCATTGAGATGGGAGCCACCATCGGGGTCGCTATGGAGGCAGGTTTGGCAAAGTTTGGAGATGCCGAGGCAGCCATAAATCTGGTAAAAGAGGTCGGAAAGGGCAGCTATTTGGGCCGCATCCTTGGGAATGGGGCTGCTTTCACCGGCAAGGCCTTCGGTGTTGAAAGAGTGCCTGTTGTAAAAGGCCAGGCTATGCCTGCCTATGACCCCCGCGCGGTGCAGGGCGTCGGTGTTACCTATGCCACCAGTCCGATGGGAGCAGACCATACCGCAGGGTACGCCGTAGCCCAGAACGTTTTGAAGGTGGGAGGAGATGTAAACGCGTTGAAACCGGAGGGGCAGGTTGAGCTTTCCAGAAACCTCCAGATCGCGACCGCTGCTATTGATTCGACCGGGATGTGTCTCTTTATTGCATTTGCGGTGCTTGATCAGCCGGAGACCTTCCAGGCCCTCCTTGATCTGCTCAATGCCTTCTACGGCCTGAATCTGACCGGAGACGGCGTTACCGAACTCGGAAAGAAGGTCCTCACGATGGAGCGCGACTTTAATGCCAGGGCAGGGTTTACCTCCCAGCACGACCGGCTTCCCCTGTTCTTTACGACCGAGAAGTTTGCGCCCCACAATGTTACCTTCGATGTCAAAGACGAAGACCTGGACAAGGTCTTTAACTGGTGATCGGGAACTGGATCTCGCGTTTTTTTCTGTTATTGCAGCGCTGGAGTGAGATTCCTGCGCCGCATAGGTATTTCAACCGCCGGCAATAGGAGGAAAGAGCGCTATCTCGTCCCCTTCTTTCAGAGGGCACATTAGATTTCTGTGCTCGCCGTTGACGATTTTGAGCATGGGGATTTTTTCAGGCAGGTTTAATAACTTTATGGCATCCTCAAGAGTGGCATTTTCGGGGAGTTCGATTTCCTGCTCTTCCGGACCATAATTTCTGAACGTTGCGAAGAGTTTTATCCTTACTTTCATAGAATAAATTATACCAGACTTCTTAAATGGTATTCTCGATTATTCGGGCGAGTGTTTCCAGCAGGCAGGGATGCTCGTGATATGATTTCCATACTGCCGTTCCTTCAGGGAGACAGTTGTCCGTTACAATTTTCCCTTCTGCTTTGACTGCAGTTTCGCGCTCTGCGACTATGTCCAGGGTGAGGATTTTGAGCAGGATTGTTACATAGAGAGCGTGCCCTGCGGCGCCTGTCTCTG
>CAMTVV010000135.1:0-7760 GCA_947085305.1 uncultured Nitrospiraceae bacterium | reverse complement strand
TTGTAACGCCAACACCGATTCAGGAGCAGGCGCTTCCCTCCGTACTTCAGGGGAAAGACGTCATGGGACTTGCCCAGACCGGAACAGGCAAAACAGCGGTCTTCGTGCTGCCGATCCTGGAGCGCCTGATAAACGGACCGCGCGGCCGTATCCGCGCCCTTGTTATTGCACCGACGCGCGAGCTGGCAGATCAGATCAACACCGCCATTGCCGATCTGGGCCGCCGGACAGGCCTGCGCAACATCACGATCTACGGCGGCGTAGGCATGAACCCGCAGATACAGAAACTGCGCGCCGGTGTCGAAATCGTCGTCGCCTGTCCCGGCCGCCTGCTCGATCATATCAATCAGCGCACAATCGACCTGTCTCAGATGGAAGTGCTCGTCCTGGATGAGGCGGACCGGATGTTCGACATGGGCTTTCTGCCAGATATCCGGAAGATCATCAAGCATATACCGGTCAGGCGCCAGACACTGTTGTTCTCGGCAACAATGCCCGATGATATCCGGCGGCTGGCCCACGAAGTCCTGCACGCCCCGGTCACGGTGCAGGTCAATCACGCCGCGCCTATAAACACGGTATCGCACGCGCTTTATCCAGTAGCACAGCACCTTAAGACCGCCCTCCTCCTTGAACTGCTGCGCCATACCGACGCGGAGTCGGTCCTGATCTTCACGCGCACCAAGCACCGCGCCAAGCGCGTGGGGCAGCAACTGGAAAAGGCCGGCTACCGGGCTGCTTCGCTTCAGGGGAACCTGTCGCAAAACAGGCGCCAGGCAGCGCTGGACGGGTTCCGGGACGGCTCATACCAGATTCTTGTTGCGACCGATATTGCAGCCCGCGGCATCGACGTCTCAAGCATATCCCACGTCATCAACTACGACATGCCGGATACCACCGACGCGTATACGCACCGGATCGGCCGCACCGGCCGGGCTGCGAAGACCGGTGATGCCTTCACGTTCATTACCCGCGAAGACGAGGATACGGTGCGCGGCATAGAACGTGTTCTCGGCGAAAAGATAGAACGGCGCACGCTGAAAGGCTTCGATTACAAAAAACCGGCGCCGGCGCGGGACAGCGAGTTTGCCCGTCCGCCGCGTGAACCGCAGCGCCGCAGGCAGCAAAGCACGATAGCCGGAAAGAGAGGAAGCGCAGAAGTGCAGACCATCTCCCGGCTCATGGCTCATAGTTCAAAAGAAACACAATGGTCCAAGGGTTCAGCGGTCCGGAAGCACAAAAGGTAAACAGTTCATGGAAGAAAACACGCCAGGACATTGTTCCTGTTGATACATTATTTTCCCTGAAAAGAACTGTTCTCTTTAAAAAACGATGAGACAGCCATTCTTGAATAAAATACGAGTCTCACCCTACTATATTACCCCTGAAGGGCAGAAGCGTTTAAGTGAGGAACTGTCATATCTTTGGAAGATTAAACGCCCCTTAAACCCCGTTAGAGACCTATCTTTAAACGGGGTAAACCACAGAGGACACGGAGATTTTAAAAAATGAGCGCACGGAGTAACATATTAGATTTAAGCAATAACTTATTTTCTTAGTGTTCTCATTTTTATCTCTGTGAAATCTGTGGTTTTACCTTACAGTTGCAAAAAGTTTACACAATAAGTTTGGCAAAGCATTGTCAATAGCCGAATTCCAGTACGTTATACAGGCAACCGGGAAGTCACTAAAAGTGGACTCCTCTATAGCTGTCATTGACCCGAAAATGCATCCGCCAATGACAGACTGTGCGACCTGGAGGATGCTCATGTTTTTTGCAACAATAAGGTTTATTTAAATGCATTTTTTGGGTAAAATGGCCGCTATTTATTTTTCCCCTTCAGATAATCTCCGAGAAGCCCCCTGCCGTGCTCGTCGTCATGACAATAAATACAGAGGTTCTCCCAGTTAGAGCCGTCGGCCGGGTTGTTCCGGTGATTCCCGTCTTTATGGTGCACCGTCAGAAGATTCCGGTCTTTGAGCTCGAACTCTCTCCCGCATTTGGCGCAGATCAGGCCGTGGATTTTCAGGGCCTGTTCCCTGTAACCGGAGCTTGCGGCGGCGCCTTCTTTTAATTCCCTGATGATTTCAGCAGCGGTTTTTTCTCCTATAGGCTTTTGCTGCTGAGGTTTTCTGAATCTTATTCGTTGTCTGCTCCCCAAAAAACTCACCTCCTATGAAGCAGCGTATTCCAACTCCTTTACAGCTTCTTCTTCGGCAGACATGAGGAGCTCCTGGATGGTTGTGGACATGCCCCTCTTCAACACAATGGGTTTGCCGAACTTTCCGACTCTCCGGAGCAGGGAAAAATTCTGGACATTCCTCGCCCCTATCTGGAGCACATCGGCATATTCGCCCACCAGCTCCACATCCTCCGGATTGATCACCTCGGTTACAAAGGGAAGGCCGGATTCCTTTCTTGCCTTTGCGAGGAGCTTGAGCCCTTCCTCTTCAAGGCCCTGTGAAAGGCATAAGGCGAAGTCCTCGGCTTAAAGGCGCTGCCCCTGAGCATCCTTGCGCCGGCCTTTTTCACTCTGACGGCTGTCTCTACGATCTGCTTCTCGTTTTCGACCGAGCATGGACCTGCGATCACCCCGAAGTATCCACCGCCGAAAGATGCGTGGTCAACCTTGACCACGGTGGGTTCCTTCTTGATCTCCTTGCTTGCGAGTTTGTAAGGCTGGAGGATGGGAACGAGTTTCTCGACGCATGGAATCCCTTCAAGGGCGTAGAGTTCGTGTTTATCCCGGTCGTCTCCCACCGCGCCGATGACAGTCCTTTCGACTCCGAAGATTGCATGGGCCTTGAACCCCAGCTCTTCTACCCTCTTCATGATGGACTCTACGGTCTTCTTTTTGCATCCTTTCCTCAAAACAATGATCATAGCAGACCTCTTTGTAAACAAAAAACCACAGGCTCCGCCACCTGTGGTCTCTGCATTAATTTTATGACCGAAACAACATCAAACCCCGGGTGGCGTCCCCCTGGAGACAAAGCTACTGAAGTATCTAAATCGGGCCGATGCTTGCTCCCGACAATATGTGCCTGAAGATGTCTTGCCTGTACTTTAATACCTTTTTCCGTGTAAGTCAACAATGATTTTGCCGTTCGCTGTCTCTGCGGCGCGCCCTGCGGCACAAAGGCACGTTCCATGGACCGCAATCCATTGCCGAACAGTCGGAATTCGCCCTGATTCCAGATTTGACATCATTTTCAGGAAGTGCTAATATTTGTTCAGGAGGGTCAAATGAGAGAGGCATTGAGATATTTGAATAATGCAAAAGAGATACTGAAATCCGCTGCAATGGAGGGCAGATTCTATGCTGATAAAAAGCCGGTAAGAGAGGCTTTTGGAACTGCATACTTAGCTATATTGGAGGCTATTAACGAAAAGCTTATCATCAGCAAGGGATTAACTGAAAAAGAACTGCCTAAATCAGTTGAGGAATATAGAAAGGCTTTAAAGAAACACATCGGTGTTCACAATGGCAAGCTCTTAAAAGAGTTTAATAACCTTTATGAATCACTGCATATATACGGTTATTATAGAGGCGGAATCTTCAATGTAGATGCCGTTAAAGACTATTTAAGGGCTGCAAAGACTTTTATTGAGAAGATAAAATGAGGGAGAAATTTTCTGTTAATGTCAAAAGGCGTTTTCTTGTCCACTCAGGAGGCGTATTTTTTATTTTGTGCGTAATATAGTATGATGTCCCAATACTGTTCGGCATAGATATTGCTTGGCAATGATAACATAATATTTTAATGAAATGGTGTAACATATTGATTTTAAAGGGAAAATAATTCTAGACTTTATGCTCGAGGCGGCGAACTGTCACGAGGCGTTTAAGCAAATCAACGACCCCCTCGACCTTGCTCTCATAGACTATCAACTGCCCGACGGCGACGGCTTTGACGTTCTGAAGGCGCTCAGGGAAGCAAAACCGGAACTGCCCGTCATCATGATAACGGCTTACAGCACCGAGAGCCTTGCGATAAAGGCGCTTCGGTCAGGAGTGACCGATTATCTGAAAAAGCCGTTCACCTTTGCCTATCTGACAGGAAGGTTGTCGGAGCTTCTCGAGGGGAAGAAAAACGGCGATATGCCCGAAGGCGGAGGAAGCCGTGAGATGTTCATTATGGATTGCATTGCGGCCCTTATAGAAAACAATTATACGAAAGACTTGACCCGCGACGAATTGGCGGAGCGGGCGCGCATGGATAAACATAAATTCAGCAAGGCATTTAATGGAAGATTCGGCCAAGGTCTGAAATCCTATGTCAATAGCATAAGAACCAGAAAGGCAGCAGAGATGCTCCGGAACCAGGAATTAAGCGTAGCAGAGGTTGCATTTTCTGTTGGGTACGGAAGCGTTCCTCATTTCTGCCGGGTCTTCAAGGAGACATATGGGCTGCCGCCGGAGGAATACAGGAAGCGAGGGCTCTTTATTTGAAACTGTGCTCATCCCCGGGAAAGAGTCCCTTTTCCACCTCTTCCTTGTATATCTCGATGGCCTTCAAAGCATCCTCTTTCAGGTTTGCATACCTCTTAACGAATTTCGGGATAAATCTCTCGAACAATCCGAGGACGTCATGCATAACCAACACCTGGCCGTCACAGTAAGGTCCTGCTCCGATGCCTATGGTCGGAATGGAGATTTCTTCAGTGATCTTCCTTGCCAGGTCCATGGGAATGGCCTCGATAAGGAGGGCAAAAGCTCCTGCATCTTCCACTGCATGGGCCTCTTCCAGTAATTTCTTTGCCGCGTCTTCGCTCCTTCCCTGGACCTTATACCCTCCCATGCGGTGGATGGCCTGGGGAGTCAGCCCTATATGCGCCATGACCGGAATATCCGCTCTTGTCATGGCTTTGATATGCGCTTGAACTTCAGCGCCACCCTCTATTTTTATCGCGGCCGCCCCTGCTTCCTTAAGGAATCTCCCCGCGTTCCGCACTGCGTCTTCAACACCCGTCTGATAAGACATAAAAGGCATATCCCCGATGACCATGGCGTTCTGCGCTGCCCGTGATACCATCTTTGTATGGTAAATCATTTCATCCATGGTTACAGGAAGGGTATTGTCAAGTCCCTGCACTACCATTCCAAGGGAATCGCCCACCAGGATGGCATCAATTCCGGCTTCATCGGCGACCATTGCGAAGGGGTAATCGTAGGCAGTGATCAGGCTGATCTTCTTCTGCTCCGCCTTTTTTCTGAGGAAGTCATTTACGGTTATCTTGCCCATGTTCGTCTCCTTGTAATTTCTTAATTTTCCTTGACAATTAGACCTTTATATGATAGCATTTTTTAAGGATTCAATAGTGGGATGGAGGTTCTGATGAGCAGAAAAAAAGGCTTTGCAGTGATACTTTCAGCCGTGTTCTTTATCTCTTTTTTGCCTTCCGTGGCGCTGTGCGGCAGCACGAACAGCTCTTCCTTTGACAAGCCCATAAGGGATATGATCGCGGATTCGCTTTCCAAAGGCAAGGGTATCTGTACGGTGGTGGGTGATATGATAAAGGCCGGGAAAGATACTTCCGAGACTGTGAGGAGCGCGATTTTAATAGGCCATCCTGCGTGCGTGGTGGTGAGGTGCGCGGTGGCGGCCGGGGCGAAACTGGAGGAGGTCATCACTGCTGCGTTCAGGGCAGGAGCGACTTCGGATATCATCGTCACCTGCGCTGTTGACGGCGGGGCAGACCCTGAGGCCCTGGCGAGGGCCATAGAGAGACTGGGATTACCCGGGCTCGGCTATACCCCTCCGCCTACATCTCCTGTATACACTCCCACATTTGCTCCCACCATAGGGGGAGGAGGAGGTGGTAGAGGGACAGTAAGCCCGTTCAAGCCTTAATTATGGGGTAATGCGGGGGAGACTTCATTTTTCTTCGCTGCAATAAACAAAAAACTTGACAAATGTTTTTATGGGTGCTAAAAAAGGACTAAAATCATCCTATTTAGGAAAGGGGGCAAAAATTATGGAGCTTGTAAACACAAATAAACTCGGTATAACCAGAGGCACGCCGATGGAAGAAGCAGCGATGGCAAATTTTAAAGGCGAAACTTATGAAGTGGGGCTTTACCTTGCAATGGCAAGGCAGGCGCAGAGAGAGGGCTATCCGGAAATAGCCGAAGCGCTTAAGAGGATTGCATGGGAAGAGGCAGAACACGCTGCCCGGTATGCTGAATTGAACGGTCTTATCTCAGAGAACACGAAAGAGAATCTTGAAAAGATGCTTAACGGAGAAATAGGCGCAAATAAAGGAAAAAGAGAAGCAGCGGTGAAGGCAAAGGAGATAAACATAGACGAGGCGCATGACCTTTTTGACGAATCCTCAAGGGATGAGGCAAGACACGCAATGATGCTCAAGGGGCTTATAGGAAGGTTTTTTAAGTAATCATGTATGTAACGAGAGAAGCGGATTATGCTGTTAGGTGCGTGCTTTATCTTGCAAGGAAAGCCAATGGTATCACCCCTGTTAATGAGATTGCAAAGGCTATGCATATTCCTAAAAGTTTCTCAGCCAAGATACTTCAGCGCCTTGTAAAGGCAGGGATTGTAATATCCGGCAGGGGAATCAGTGGAGGTTTTTCCCTTGCAAAAAAACCGGGGAATATCAGTATTCTTGATGTGGTAAAAGCGATTCAGGGTGATTCTGCGATTAATATATGCGCCATTGATAAAAAGATGTGCCGATTAAGCAGTACATGCAGTGTGCATCCTGTCTGGGTGGAACTCAGGGGAATTATTGAGAAACGCCTTCAAAAAGAAAATTTTGCCAAATTGATATAAGCAGCCAAAGATTTTTTTTGCAATAAAACAGGATGATTTTAATCCTGATCCAAAAAAAAGAGGGAATCATGGCTATAGAATGGACAGAAGATTTCTCGATAGTGTAACATCAATTCTATAAATATGAATCAGGGTATAATTCTCAATGGACAAAACAATCTCTCTAAGAGAGAAAGGAGAATTATACCCATGAAGAGAAGCTTATCAAAGAAAGCGGAAAAAGTCATTGAGGAGAGCCTGGAAGAGTTTATGGCAAAAGGGAGCCGCAACGGATCAAAGCCCAGAACGGTAAAGATCGGCGGCGGCGACATCGGGATACGGCTGGGGGTGAGAGCCGGCACGACGGAGAAAGAGGCGGTGCTGGTGGCCTGGGCGTTTATGGAAGATGGCAGCAGGGAACTTGTGGGTGTATCCCTTGGCAACCGGGAATCATACAGTGCATGGAAGGGCTTTCTGGAGGATCTTGTGCGGAGGGGAATGGGCGAGCCGATGCTTACGGTTATTGACGGTTGTCCTGGGCTCATCAAGGCAGTTGATGAGGTCTTCCCTGACTCTGACAAACAGAGATGTACAAAGCACAGGACTGAAAACGTGCTGGATAAAGTGCTGGAGCAGGACAGGGCCTCGGTGAAGGAGTCAGCGCGGAAGGTATTCTATGCCTCAACCTATGAGCATGCCAAAGAAGCCGTAGAGATGTTCAAGAAAAAATGGAGCATGAAATATCCTTCGGCGGTCGAGTGTCTCACTGAAGATATAGAGAGTTGTCTGACCTACTATAAATATCCTTACCAGCATTGGCTCAGGATACGGACGACCAATGTTGTGGAGCGGAGTTTCAAGGAGGTGAAGCGAAGGGTAAAAGGGATAGGACGGTTTCAGAATGAGGAGCGTGCGCTCACGATGGTTTACTGGCAGCTCAACGAACTGAAATGGAATGGAGTGAGCATGACCAAAGAGGCAAAGGC
>CAMTVV010000134.1:0-15652 GCA_947085305.1 uncultured Nitrospiraceae bacterium | reverse complement strand
TTATCCTCGAAACTCCAAAGGGCAATCTCCTGAAAGTAATGCATGGGATAAACGGAGGATATACAGGCTACTTCAATAGGAAATATGAACGTTCGGGACATCTTTTTCAGGGCAGATATAAAGGTATCCTTGTTGAAAAGGACGCATATTTACTCCCTTTAAGCAGATATGTGCATATGAATCCTGTGAGGGCAAAAATTGTAAAAAAACCTGAACAATATAGATGGAGCAGCTATCCGGCATACATCGGCAAGGAAAAGGAACACAAATGGATTGAGTATTCATGGATACTGTCAAACTTTGGGAAAGACAGAGAGACTGCGAGGAGGAAATATCGTGAGTATGTTGAGGAATCGCCTGATAAAGACATGGAAAACCCGGCAAAGAATCTTTACGGGCAGATAATACTTGGCAGTGAAGAATTTATCGAGAAAACAAAAGGGATGTTTAAGGGGAAAACTATAAGCAGAGAGATTATTGAACGCAAAAGATTATTGAAGAGTCCGTCACCGGAAGATATAATTGAAAAATTGTCTTGTTATGTCTGCCGGTTTTTCGATAAACCTTTGTATCCTTATGGAACACGGCGGTTTGTGCCTTCCCATATTTGTTTGTCTCCCGTATCTCCAGCTTTGGACTCATCCAAGAAAACATTCGCACCAACTACAGATACCCCCACTTCTTAAGCAGCTCCCTGTCATGCTCGGTCCTCACCCAGTTGCGGCTATGGCTTGTTTTGTGATAATCTTTAGCAAAGGAGTTATAACCATGAAGCTTCATGTAATTATTGAACAGGACGAAGACGGATACTTTGTTGCGGAACTTCCCGCGCTTCCAGGCTGCATTTCGCAGGGAAAAACCTTTGATGAGGCTATTGCAAATATCAGAGAGGCTGCTGAAGGGTGGCTTGAAGTTATGGAATCTAAGCACACTGTTAACCAAGCCAATCTTGTCGAAATCGCTGTTTAATGGGGAGAAACCTGCGGCTCTGCTCAGGGGCTGAGGCAGTCCGGAAGTTTGAAAAAGCAGGATGGACTGCAGTCCGCCAGAAAGGTTCGCACTTAATGATGACCAAGCCGGGTTATCAGTGGACATTATCCATCCCTCAACATAATGAACTCGGCCCCGGCATTCTCATAAAACTGCTCAAGCAGGCAGGCATTACCGTAGAAGAATTCAATAATTTGTAGTTTATGTTCCCTCACAGATACCCCCGCTTCTTCAGTAGCTTCTGGTCCTTTTCAATAAACTTCAAGCCGATATCGTAGCGGTAAAACATCCTTGGTAAGACAATCTTGTCAACCAAGCTGTAGGCCTTTTTTCTTGCTTCCTCAGCGTTTTTATCCGGGCTTGTGACGCACATGACGTAACCACTTTGGGCTGCGATGACATATTCATCATCGTTTTTTGAAACTTCTGAAAAATGGATCCGCTCCCATTCCTTTTCCGTCAGTTTCTCACAGAACAGTATCCGCAGACCTTCCGGACTATACTTATCGATTGAGCGGCAGTCCCTTTGGTTATGCATCTTGTAGTTCTGCAGAAGGTTAATCACCTCACTGCCGTCAGGCATCTTGCCTGCATAAGAGAAGCACTTATCTACACTTATCTACATGACCGTTTTGCTTGAGCACCCAGCTGCCTTTATTTTTCTGGACAAACTTGATCGCCTCGTCAACGAATGTGAAATGCCGGGAGCGGACAGTCTTAATGCCATGTTTCTTGAAGACATCCTGCGCGTGTTGGCGGTCAAGTTCCAGTCTGTCACCACCTTGAGAGCCGCCGACAACAGAATATCCGGCCTTTCGCAGTGCATCCTGTTCTCTTCCCCATCCGGTCTGGTCAAAGATAATCAGGCCGTCTTTGCCGACCCATGGCAGTTCTTTTTTTCCAGTCTCCGACCTTTACGAGGCCGAACCCGTCACCTATTTTTTTATAGTCTCTGTCTTGTATAGCAACCTTTACGCTATGCCCTTCTTTCCTGAACCGGATAGCAAGGTCAAGGGCATCACCGTCTTTAGATATTATTATTTTCATGTCGCCCCAATCCTGAACCCTCTATTGAGTTTTCTCTTTCTCATCTTTCCATGACAGACATTTGCCCTGATGTATTTCACAATGCCCTTTGCCTCATCATCGCCGCCGCAACTGAAAATGTCGCATGTCGCGTATGCATACTCAGGCCAGGTGTGAATCGATATATGCGACGCTGAAAGGAGAAGATAACCGGTTATACCATGAGGAGAGAACCTATAGAAATGCTTATTCAGGACTGTGATGCCGGAATCGGCAATTGCCTTTGAGAGAAGCTTTTTCCAAAAGGGAACAGAATCCATCTGTTCCTTTGCGCAGCCGAAGAACTCAAGCAGATAGTGAACGCCATCGGGCGGGCTGTTGTGTAACTGTTTCATTTCAAAGCTTGCGCCTGATATGTTCTCGCAGCTCGGTCCTCATGGCGTCGTACTCTTTTATGAGGAGCGGTGCGATTTCGCTATTACTCAGGACGTCTTCTGCCATGTGACACCCCTCCATCAGCATAGATTCCACCTATTAAGCGAAACATGCTCCTGTTATCTATAATGAACCTCCCTGCGGCAGAGACCGCAGGGTATCCTAAAATCTCCCCTCCCTTGACGGGAGGGGACTAAGGGGAGGGTGAATAGAATGACATCTTATACCCCTCACCCTTGCCCTCTCCCACAAGGGGAGAGGGGATAACCGGAAACCCTGTGGCAAGACCACACAGGTGGAACAGCGGCTTATCCTGAAAGTCGTGCGCGCGATCATTCGCTAATCTAATACCTCTTCTTCTCCACAATCTTCCCAACGCTTCTGTATATCAAGCTGCCTGCGAAAAACTTCGTACACTCTTGAAGTCGTAACGGCGATTGTGAGATAGGGAAATAACGTCCACTTGCCGGTATCTTTTCCCGGCATACTTTCCTTGTTTCTATTTGATCCCTTTTTCTAAAACAAGGTCTCCGGAAAAAACGGGAACCGGTATATATCGCAGCGGTTTTTTCTTTTTATATTTCTTTACGAATTCATCGATCTTAGCGGATACCGCTGCATCAAAGTATTTTTCACCGCACTGCCTGCATACATCGGCTGGCAACCCCTCACAAATCAAGTGCTCTTTTTTGATATGAAGTTCCAAATCCACATTCTTATGTTCCAATTCCCCTCCACAAATATCGCACAGGTCTCTTTCAGTCATTATTTTCACCTCCGCACCTTCTTTCTTGTTTTGTAATCCGATGCCCACTCCGCATCCGATGGCTCATATACGGTAACAATCCTCAACCTCGGCTCTCTCTGCCCCATTGAGCACTTTACATGAATAGGGCCGCCCGATCTCAACCATCCTAAGACCAGACAGGAAGGATAAGGTTTACTTTTCGGATTCCGCTCAATTATTTCTCCGTTTAACAGGGTGCTTTTTATATCTTCAAGCGTTATATTTCGTTCTATCCTCTTTTTATTGTAGCATGCTCGGTCAGTCTGAAGCGATTTTCTCTAATGCTCTGAATTATGAACTCTTTCTTCAATGCCATTCATCTAATCCTAACATCTCGTGTTAACGGATATCCTTTTAGCTTTTTCTATCCTGTATTCTTCTATTAATTCACTGCTTGCAGGCGGAACGCTTATTGTGAACCCGTGATATGTTATGCGTGAACCGTCGTCGGTTTTTTCTTTCGACGCGTCACGAGTCACGTGTAACGCTTGACGGCCTTTCGTCACCGTCACCTCCACTTCAGGGAGATGTTTTGCATCGGAATACCGCGCGCAGAGGGAGGCTGCAAGCGGAAGAAAACCAGATGCGTCATCGCCTGATAAAATGACAGAAGGACTTCCCACACCTTCTACCTTTAGAAGATACCTGTCCTCCCCTGCAAAAGACTCTATTACAGCATTTTCCCTTTCATCCCTGCCCACAATGGCCTTGCATGTAGGCGAGAGCCTGAAGTGCCTTCCCGCCCGGAGGAGGTGGAGGTCGTCGAGGGAAGGCTCGGGCGTATGGTCAAGGAGCTCCCTTAACCTGAAGGAATAGTTCGGCTCGGTAAGGAGGCAGCCACCCGCGGGCGCAGGGTAGTCCGTCAATCCCAGCTCCCTTGCCAGGGCCATCTGCGGCTTTCTTGACCTGCCGCTGAAGTTGTAGAGCATCTCTCTCTTCACAAGCCCTTCCCTTTCAGGCGCTGTTTCATTCAGCAGTTTCGCGCACAGGGGCCGCAGCACATACCCCTTCACACCGGCGTCCCTGTCGATGATATTCAGGGTATCCCTCCTCTGGCTCATGGGCCTCTGGCCCAGGACCTCGCCGGTGACAATAAAATCCGCGCCGGTCATGCCCATGAGTTCCTTAGCCTCCCTGAGCATAAGTATCCTGCAGTCAATGCACGGGTTCATGTTTTTCCCATGGCCGTATTTCGGATTCTTCACTATCTCGATGAATTTATCCGCGAGGTGTGAGAGCTTCACTTCAAAACCGAATTTTTCGGCAACAGGAAAGGGGTTCTTTGAACATGAAGATCTGTCGCTTATATCGCAGCCGAAGTGCGTGAGGAATGTGACCGCTGTAATATCAATGCCCTGCTTCAGCAACACCAGGATTGCCAGGGCGCTGTCCAGTCCGCCAGAGAGTAATGCTATTGCCCTTGCCATATCACTCCACCGTAAGTAGTAAGCGGTAAACAGTAAGGTGTCAAAGAAAACATCTCTCCAGAAACTATTTTACGATTCACTGTCTTTCCCTCCTCACTCCTTACGCCTGACGACTTACGACTTGCGTTTTTTTGCGTTTTCTTTGAGCGATTCGGCGAGTTTCTCCTGCGTCACCACTGCGGTGCCTACCTCGCCAACCACGATCCCTGCAGCATGGTTTGCCATAACCGCAGCCTCATGCATAGTCGCACCGGAGGCATAGGCAAGGGTAAATGTCGCAATCACAGTATCACCTGCGCCGGTGACATCATACACGTGCCGAGCCACAGTGGGAATATGGGCAATTCTGTTCTTCTCAAAAAGGCTCATCCCTTCTTCCCCCTTTGTTATCAGGACAGCTCCGCAGGAGAGCTTTTTCATAAGGGCCGTTCCTGCCTTGATAAGGGACTTTTCGTCCTTTATCTCCACCCCGGAACCCTGGGATGCCTCCATGAGATTAGGGGTGATCAGGGAGACCCCTTTGTAGCACTGAAAATGGCCTACCTTCGGGTCCACGGCAAGGAGCTTGTGCCGGGGTCTTGCAACCCGCAGTATCCCCTGAATGAGTTCACGGGATACCATGCCTTTCTTATAGTCAGAGACAATGACCGCATCATGCTCATGAACCGCATGTTTCAAAAACTCCAGGATATCCTTCACAACACTTCCGGCGATCCTGCTCTTATCCTCTTTATCGAAGCGCACCACCTGCTGATTATGGGCTATGACCCTAGTCTTTATGGTGGTCGGCCTTGAATCTTCGAAGAGGGCGCACTCAATCTCCTTATCTTCAAGGAGCTGTTTCAGGACTTCCCCTGCCCTGTCCTTCCCCGCCACCCCTGCAACGGTAACATCACCGCCCAGGGCGATAATATTGTTCGCCACATTGGCGGCCCCGCCGAGCATGAAGTTATCGGCAGTGACCTCGACCACGGGCACAGGCGCCTCCGGAGAAATCCTGCTCACCTTGCCCCATATGTACCGGTCAAGGATAAGGTCGCCTATCACCAGTATCCTGCTTTTCTTGAAGTTTCTTAGAATGGCGTCGAGTTTCATAATAAGAAAATACCGCACCCCGCCCGAAAAAATCAATAAACGTACTTGAGCGTGTTTGAGCATTTTATTGATTTGCAGGATTTTCCCCTTGATTAAAGCTATAATCTAATATTATAATTTTTGCAAGTTTATATTTTTATTAATGATATTGCCTGATAATTGATATGGCAGGGAAAAAGCTCACAAAGGAATTAAGCGAAGAAGAAAAAAGAGGCATGCCCCTCTATCCCATAGGGGTTGTATCCGAGCTTATGGGAACCACGGATCAGACATTACGCCTCTATGAAAAGCACGGCCTCATAAAACCTGCGCGGCGCAACAAGAACCGCTTCTATTCTGAAAACGACATCAAGTGGATCAGATGCGTGCGGGACCTCATCCATGTGAAGAAGATCAGCATCGAAGGGATCAAAAAACTCCTCGAATATGCTCCGTGCTGGGAGATCACCACGTGTCCCGAGGAGAGGAAGCTCAGGTGCACCGCCTTCATCGACAATACAAAGCCGTGCTGGGAGCTGAACAGGATGATCTGCAACAAGGAAGCCGGAAAAGACTGCGCTGACTGCGTCGTGTACATTGCGCGCCACAACAGAAAGAGGAAAAACTAACCTCTTTAATAACTTGTAATTCCCTGTAGTCTTGCTACAGGGTTACCGGTTATCCCCTCTCCCCTTGCGGGAGAGGGTGAGGGGTATTAAGATGTCATTCTATTCACCCTCCCCTTAGTCCCCTCCCGTCAAGGGAGGGGAAATCTTAGGATGAATTACTGCCTTTTCTTGAGGTCAAGGGACCTGGCAGAGACCCTGGGATCGATGAGATACGCCTCCTTGAAATACTCCACTGTCTCGGTATCGCCCCAGAAATTCTTTTTCCCTTTGGAAGAGCCCTTTCTCTTCACCTCGTAGTTAGCGTAGCCGAGAAGATAAAGGGCCTCGGGGTCAGGCTTTCGGGCAACATATCCGGTGAGATACTTCACCGCGGTACTGTAGTCTTTCTTGAGATACGCGCGGCGTCCCTTCTCAAAAAGTTCGTCCTGTGCATACAGCGCCGAGACTGAAAAGATAACAGCGAACAGAACAGCGAAAAAGAGTGCTGCAGTTTTTTGCATCGTGCACCTCCTAATCAAAATCCGGTTTCAACAGTTCCCTTGTCTCCCTGATGCCCTGGGATGACGAATAATCCCGGGGATGGGTCCCTTTTTTAAAATACTCCTTTATCCCTGATGCCGTATCCTTTGCAAGAAGTCCATTGCCCGGGTCTATGGGGTAACTCACAATCCCCTCCGGCAGCGTGAAACTGTGTTCTCCAAGCTCCACCGCTTTCATGAAACTGACCCAGATGGGGGATGCAGCCCGCGCCCCGGTCTCCTGAGGCCCCAGGGGACGCATATCATCAAAGCCCACCCAGACAGCCGCCAGCATATCCGGCACATACCCGACAAACCAGGCGTCGCGGTAGTCATTGGTCGTCCCGGTCTTTCCCGCCACAGGTCTTCCCATGGCCTTTGCCCTCCATCCTGTCCCATAGTTTACAACATCTTCCATCATCGAAGTAATCAAAAAAGCGGTCTCCGGGCTTATGGCCTGCTCGCCTGCCGGTTCATTGCTCTCGAGAATCCTCCCCTGTGCGTCCGTAACATACTTAATGGCCACGGGTTTCATCTTCATGCCGCCGCCGGCAAACACGCTGTACCCCCCGGCAAGTTCCAGGGGTGTCACGCTCATGCTGCCGAGGGCTATGCTCAGATTATGGGGCATGTTGCTGTTGATCCCGATCTTTCGGGCAAAAGCGATCACCTTGTCAACTCCCATGGTGTCCACCAGCTTCACCGTGACAACGTTGCGGGAATATGCCAGCGCGTCCCGCAACCGTGTGAGGCCGTAATGCTTGTGGTCATAATTCTCGGGGCTCCAGTCCCCCTTTGGGCCGCCTTTGTAAGTAACCGGCTCGTCATTGATCACGCTTGCAGGAGTAAAACCGTTATCCATTGCAGCAGCGTAAATCACCGGCTTGAAGGCAGAGCCCGGCTGCCTCTTCGCAAACACGGCCCTGTTGTACTCTGACCGGGCGTAATCGTAGCCACCCACGAGGGCCCTGATAAACCCTGTGTTGGGGTCCATGGCAACAAGGGCCCCCTCTGCCTCGGGCTCCTGCTCCAGGGTCAGCTCTGCCATGCTTCCTTTTGATGATCTGAACCCTACTCTCACCACATCCCCCACCTTGAGTATCTTGTCAAGGGTGAAGTTGCTCAACTGGCTTGTCTTGCCCGTCTTCGGATCCAACCGCGTGCTTGCCCACCGGGCGTTCTCTATGGAGAGTTTCCCGATAACCCCCCTTGCCTTCAGGACCGCCTCTTTGGCGCCCACCTTGAGGACGACTCCCTGTACAATGTCTCCTGTGTTGGCAAAAAGGGAAGAGACGGAGTCCTTCTTCTTCAGTTCCTTTTCAACATCCACCTCCCGGTGATCCATGCGGCCCCTCCATCCCCTTCTCTTATCAAGGTCCCTTAACCCTTCCTGAAGGGCCCGGGCAGCCGCGGCCTGCGCTCTCCTGTCCAGGGTGGTATAAACGCTGAGTCCGCCCTTATATACTGCATCCACTCCGTATCTCTCCTCGAGGTATTTCCTCACATATTCGATGAAATAGTTGTTGGCCTCCTGCCCCTTGCGAACGGTCGAGAGGGAGAGGGGCTGTTTTGCCGCCTTCTCTTTTTCCAGCTTTTTTATGTACCCCTCTTCTTCCATGCGACCAAGCACGGTCTCCTGTCTGTTCTTGGCCCTCATGAGATTGTTATAGGGAGAATAGGTGGTGGGCGCCTTGATAAGCCCTGCCAGCAGCGCAGCCTCGGGAAGGGTAACCTCCCTGATGGATTTGCCGAAATATACCCTGGATGCCATCTCCATGCCATAGGCGCCGTGTCCAAGGTATACCCTGTTGAGGTAGAGTTCCAGTATCTCCTTCTTTCCCAGTTTCTTTTCGATCTTCATGGCCAGGGCCGCTTCCCTTACCTTCCTCTGAAGGGTCTTTTCAGGGGTGAGAAAGGTGATCTTGGCAAGCTGCTGCGTTATGGTGCTCCCGCCTTCCTTCAGCGCCACATGGAGGACATCCTTCACCGCAGCCCGTACAATGGCGAGATAGTCGATGCCTTTATGCTTCCAGAACCTCGAGTCCTCCACCGCCACCACTGCATTAATCAGATGCTGGGGCATCTGGTCCAGAGGCATAAAAACGCCCCTTTCTATCTTAAGTTCTCCGATGAGTATATCGTCATCAGCATAAACCTTCGTGCCCGGCGCTGCCTTGTACTGTTTGAGCTCTTCCACAGAGGGAACACCCCCCAAAGCGATATACGCCCCTGTGGAAATGCCCGAGACTATGGCAATAACGAATAAAATAAGGAGGTTGCGCACCCTGGAGGATTTCATTTAAGTCCACTGCATTTCAATATCATTTAAAAATTATACCCCCCGGAAACATCTTCTGTCAAAACTAACAATGCATCAACAGCCATTTCACAGCAAAATATTATATAAATCAAAGACTTATCTTTTTTTTATTTTTTTCTTGACAGATACAATATATTGTGGTTAAATCTACACTGGACAGCAAAAGAATACAAAACCTAGAGATAATCCATTGTGATAATGAGGTTTTTGGAAAAGGCATTGACGGTGTCGGCAACCAGCCTGTTTCCCCGGCAAGCGAAAGACTTTACAAGGAACTACTATCCGGAAATCTTTTTTAGAATGAAGAACAGATTATACATTTCAGAGGAGGAATTATGAAGGTTTCAACTGGTCTCAGCCTCACCCCCAATGCAGTGAAGGTACTCGAAAAGAGGTACCTGAAGAAGGATGAAGATGGCAAGATTGTAGAGACCCCTGAGGAGATGTTCTGGAGGATCTCAAAGACAGTAGCTTCTGCTGACTCAGGCTACGGAAAAAATCCCGAGGAAGTGGCGAAGACAGAAGAGGAGTTCTTTGCCATGATGACCTCTCTCGCCTTTCTCCCCAACAGTCCCACCCTCATGAACGCGGGGAGGAGACTGGGGCAGCTCAGCGCCTGTTTTGTTCTTCCCATAGATGACTCCATGGACTCCATATTCGATGCGGTGAAGAACGCCGCAATCATCCACAAGTCAGGGGGAGGAACAGGTTTCAGTTTTTCGAGGCTGAGGCCCAACGGCGATGTGGTAGGCTCCACAAAAGGCATCTCCTCCGGCCCTATTTCCTTCATGACCGTCTTCGATACCGCCACTGAGGCGGTGAAACAGGGTGGAACAAGGCGGGGCGCCAACATGGGACTCCTAAGGGTGGACCATCCCGACATCCTGGATTTCATCACGTGCAAGGATGAAAACACCAGGCTCAACAACTTCAATATCTCGGTCGGTCTGACCGAAGAGTTCATGAGGGCGCTGGGGGAAGACCGCGAATATTGCCTCCTCAACCCAAGGACAAAGCAAGTGACGAAAAGTCTCCGGGCAAAGGATGTCTTCCACCTCATTGTGAACCATGCCTGGAAGAACGGTGAGCCGGGGATCGTCTTTCTCGACAGGCTGAATGAGTCAAACCCTACCCCGCATCTGGGAGAGATAGAGTCCACAAACCCCTGCGGCGAACAGCCGCTCCTCCCCTTTGAATCCTGCAACCTCGGTTCCATCAACCTCGCGAAGATGGCGAAGAAAGTTCAGAGTTCGGACCCCCGAACTCCGAACCCCGAACTCTATGAAGTTGATTGGGAAAGATTGAAGGATATCACTTGGAAGGCGGTTCATTTCCTCGACAACGTCATCGATGTGAATAAATATCCCCTTCCCCAGATCAAGGAGATGACAAAGGCGAACAGGAAGATCGGCCTTGGAGTCATGGGCTGGGCGGACATGCTCATCCGCCTCGGGATCCCCTATAACTCCCCTGAGGCGGTCGGGCTTGCCGAAAAGGTGATGGGGTTCATGCAGAGGGAAGGGAAGAACGCGTCTGCTGCCCTTGCGGAAGAACGCGGTGTTTTCCCGAATTATACAGGGAGCATATATGATCGCCACGGCGATTCGCCCGAGGCGAATGGAAAGATGCGCCTGAGAAACGCCACGGTCACCACCATCGCACCCACCGGCACCCTTTCGATCATTGCGGGCTGCTCGTCGGGCATTGAGCCCCTCTTTGCGGTCTCCTATGTGAGGACCGTGATGGAAGGCACAAGGCTGATCGAGGTGAACCCTTATTTCGAGGAAGTGGCAAAGAGAAAGGGCTTCTGGACGCGGAAGCTCATGGAGCAGGTGGCGGAAAAGGGAAGCCTCCATGGTTTCAACGAGATACCGGAAGAGGTAAGAAGGGTCTTTGCCACCGCCCATGACATCACGCCCCTTGAGCATGTGAAGATGCAGGCTGCATTCCAGAAATATGTGGACAACGCGGTCTCCAAGACCGTGAACTTCCCCCTCCATGCAACACCCAAAGATGTGGAGGATGTCTATCTCCTGGCCTACAAACTGGGGTGCAAAGGCGTCACGGTTTACCGTGATGGCTCCAGGGAAGAGCAGGTCCTCTCAACGGGCAAGACGGAGCAGAAGGCACAGCGCCACGAGCATACGGAAAAGATATTGCCGAAGAAGAGACCCGAGGTGATACGGGGCTCCACCCGGTTCATGAAGACCGGTTGCGGAAACCTCTATGTCACCATAAACGAGGACGAAAACGGCCACCTCTTCGAGCTCTTCACCTCTATGGGCAAGGCAGGTGGATGCGCTTCGAGCCAGGCAGAAGCCATAGGGAGGCTTGTCTCCCTGGCCTTCAGGGCGAACATTGATCCCTCTGAGGTGGTGAAGCAGCTCAAGGGCATCTCGTGCCACCAGCCCGCGTGGTCCAACGGGGGGAAGATCCATTCCTGCTCCGACGCTATAGCAAAGGCAATGGAAAAATATCATAAGAAGTCCGAGAAGGGCAACGGCAACGGCCATAAGGACGGCCACCAGGAGCTGATGATCATGGGCGCATGTCCTGAATGCGGCGGAGCAGTGGAGCATGAAGGAGGCTGTGCGGTCTGTCACGACTGCGGATTTACGAAGTGCGGATAGGGGGAGGATGTATGACACAGGATAACGGAAAGAGGCCATTCAAGAGGCTTTCGTGGGACGAATATTTCATAGAGATATCCATGGTCGTTTCAGCCCGCTCCACCTGTCTGAGGAGGAGATACGGCGCGGTCATCGTGAAGGACAACGTGATTGTGAGCACGGGTTATAACGGCGCGCCCCGTGGCTCGGTGAACTGCATTGACCGGGGCACTTGCAGGAGGCAGGAGCTGAACATCCCTGCGGGCGAGCGGTATGAACTCTGCGAGGCCGTGCATGCGGAACAGAATGCGATTATCAACGGGACGCCGGAGCGGATGAAGGACGCCGCCATCTACATCGCAGGGTTTGAAGAAGGAGACATGTTCGCTGAGGGCAGGCCCTGTCTCCTCTGCATGAGGATGATACGGAACGCGCAGATAAAGCAGGTGGTCTATCTCTCAAAGGACGGCAGCATTGTGAAGGTAGAGGAAGTGAAGGAGCTGGATGCTGCGCCGATCGCGGCGGAGAATCAGCCCTTAGGATAACAGGACGGAAGAGGGCGAGGCGAAGAAGAGAAGAGTGGAGCTGGTGAAGAGATAAAATAGTGAAAAAGACAATGCTGACAAAGGGGAAAAACAAGACCATAACGAAGCTCGGCGAAGTTGCCAAAGACAGAAAGATAGGACACGGCAACGAAAGAAAATACACGAAAAAAGCAGTTTCAAAAAGGATTGCGAGGGCAGGTTTAGATTATTCAAAGGTAAAGAAGACACTGTTTCCAACCCTTGAAAAACCTGACGCCGATATCGCAAGAATCATTACTTATTTTAAGAGCAGAGATGAGGTTGCTGTTCTCTATATCTTTGGGAGTTTAAGAAAAGGAAGAGCAACAGGAGAGAGTGATATTGATATTGCAGTCCTGATTGATGAAGCCCGACAGAACGAGAACTTTGAACTTCTCAAGAAGCATTACTATGCAGCGTCAGCGGGGTTTTCCCTTCGCCCCGTGGACATTGTGATCCTGAACAGCGCTCCTGCCTTTCTTAAATATCACATCCTGAAAACAGGCAAAATTCTTTTCGAAAAGCAGAGAAGGCTCAGGCTTAGGTTCACAGAAAAAGCGATTACCGAGTATCTCGATTATAAGCCCGTCGAGGATATTTGTTTAAAGGCTGTGGCCGACAGATTCAGGAGGCAGCCCATTGGTAGATAAACCTTTAATCGTGAGGAAACTCGAAAGGATCGAGACATATCTCAAGCAGATTCGCCGGAAAAAAGATCCTGGAATTGAGGCATTCAGAAAAGACAGAGACCTTCAGAGCATCATCCTTTTCAACCTCATTCAATCAATACAGGCATGCATAGACATCGGAACCCATATCATAAGCGATTCCGGATGGGGAGTGCCGGGTTCACAGGCCGAGATATTCGATATTCTCTCAGAAAATAAGAGGATCACAAGGCCCTTAGCGAAAAAGATGATTCTTATGGTTGGTTTCAGGAATAGAATTGTGCATGAGTATGAAAAGATAGACCTGAAGATCGTTCACGATGTGTGGAGAAAGCATACGAAAGACATTGAGAGCTTCTGCAAAGCAGTGGTAGAAAAGTTTGGGTTGTGAGAAACAATCGTTTGCAGACAAAAAAACAGAAGAAGGCAGGGCGAAGAATAGGAGAGTGGAGTTGGTGAAGAAATAGATGATGACATCCAAGACTGACTCTGGACAACCGCTCGCCGAGGTGTTCGGCCACTTGACAACAGACTTCACGGAAAAGGCCGTCCGATACCATTCCCGTCGTCTCGTGCCCCTTTAACAACAAAGTGCCAAATTGCACAAAGAATAAAGCGAAGGACCCGTTGGGCGTCTGTTCGATTTATCATGAAAATCATCCGGTCATCACGTGCCCAATTCGCTTCCGCGAAGACTGGATTATAACCGACGACGCAGCCGACTTCTTCTTTAAGGAGAATACCACCTGGAGTTCCCTTACGGAAGTTCGGCTAAATGACGCACTCGGCAAGTCTGCCGGAAATATCGATAGGGTGGAATCCTTCACGACTGGAGTAAAAAGATCGCCGTGGCATTAAACAAGAGCTTCTTTGACACCCTGCCAAAACTGAAACGAGTGCCGAAAGCTGATGCAGAGATCGCATGGCTCGTCTACGATTTGGTACTGAGTAAGGGAAAAGGCAAGGAGCCCAAGAGATATGTTCTTAAGAAAATCGACACGGTCTTCACCGAGTTTGAACCTGCCCTACTTTCTATCACTACACCATCGCCAGGGAACGTTGAGGATTTCATGAAGTTGCTTCAAGAGAGACTCGACGAGCAACTTGAAACACCACCGGTTAACAAAACAATCGAAAAGCCCTTCTGACATGACGACACAAAGGCATATGCTCTTGTTCCCTGAACTGGCTGAGGAGATCACATTACCGAAGCCAGTGAACGTTGCGTCAGTTCCGCAGCGGAGTCCCTTCCGTTACCCCGGCGGGAAGACATGGTTTGTCCCCACGTTTAGACGCTGGATTTCGCGCATGTATCCAAAGCCGATTATCTTGGTAGAACCTTTTGCAGGGGGTGGGAGTATCAGTCTTACCGCTCTTTTTGAAAACCTGGTTCAAAAGGCGGTTATGGTCGAATTGGACGACGAGATTGCCGCTGTATGGGAAGCCGTTGTTAATGGTGATACCGAATGGCTGGCTAAGCGAGTTCTTAGTTTCAATCTCACAAGGGAAACGGTAATACGCGAAATCAAGAAAACTCCACGCACTAAAAAAGAGAAAGCGTTTCAAACGATTCTTAAAAATCTAACATTTCATGGAGGAATTCTCGCTGAGGGATCAGGTTTGCTCAAATATGGAGAGAACGGGAAAGGGATTCGTTCTCGATGGTATCCTGAGACACTGGCAAAGAGACTTCTCAACCGAAATCATATTGCTGGCAGAATCGATTTGCGATGCGAGGATGGATTAAAAGTGATACGGGAATTTTCCGGCAACCAGGATGCAGTGTTCTTCATAGACCCTCCCTATACTGCCGGTGGAAAGAAAGCTGGTAAGCGTTTGTATAAGCATTACAATCTTGACCATGAGCACTTGTTTGCGATATGCGAGTCATTGAAAGGTAATTTCCTAATGACATATGACAACGCAGATGAAGTGAAAAAAATGGCGCGCATTCATGGATTTCAAATGCGCCTGATTCCCATGACCAATACACATCATGCGACCATGGAGGAACTGGTCATCGGCAAGGATTTGTCATGGATGGACAGTTTCCCTGCGGTGCATGAACCTGAAGCCGAGTATATAATCAGGAAGACAAAGAAGAAACGTCTCAAGAGAATCGAGCGGATGCGGTAATCACATGCCGTCGATTTCAAGTGTCAGGAGTGAATATCGTATGGAAGAATTAAGAACTGCGCTTACTGCTGTCGCCGTGGCTGTGTCTTTGGGATCGCTATACTTCACAAGGCGGTTCTGGCTGCAAAGCAACAGGCCTATAATTACTGCTGCGGTTGTTGAATATGCTTCAGGAAACATGGGAGCAGTTTTTAATCTCATAGTCTCAAATACGGGGAATCGCCCAGCAACAAATGTACGACTGAAGGCTAAATCAAGGGAGATTGATAAATTAATAGTGGAGTCTGTCCCAATACTGTTCGGCATGAATATTGCGTCTTACGATAAACGAGGATATGAGACGTAGTGAAGACGCGCTGTAGCCGGTTATTGTCGTCTGTTTAGGGGAAGGTCTTTTTCGAAGAAACCCTTGACAGACGGGGTCTTCCGGATGAACCCCTGTGGTAAATCTCTATTACCCTGACATTGTC
>CAMTVV010000133.1:0-2014 GCA_947085305.1 uncultured Nitrospiraceae bacterium | reverse complement strand
GATAGAGACAGGCAGCCGTCCAAAACATGCCCTTGTCAGTCCGAATGGCAAACTGCTTGGCGTTGACCACTGGGGATTGGAGAGCGATGGCAGACAGAAAATAGTATTTGTGGATCCTGCAACAGATAAAATCGTAAAAGAACTCTTTTATGACGTGGCAAACAAGGAGTTCAAAGGCGTTACCTCTATGCACAACGCCTGGAGCGCGGACAGCCGTTACTTCTTCACAATCACCCGTCCTGACAAAAAGATGCTGATAGTTGACACAAAGGACTTCAGCATGAGCGAGAAGGCTTTTGACACGATACCGCATTATATTATTCCCAGTAATGACGGCAAAGAATTGTGGGTGGTTATTGAAGGAGACGGCGGCAAAGGAGTTACCCCCGGTGTGACTATTTTTGACCTCGCCAAGAAAGATATGCCCGTGATTACGACCCTTGCGATGCCGCTTGACGGAGAGGATGCCATTGAAGGACATCACGGCAACTTTACAGTGGATGGAAAACATTTCTATCTCTGCAACAGGGGTCCGGGCGGAAACTTCAAAGGAAGGGCAGTTGCCGTATATGATGCAAAGACCAAAAAACTCGTAAGGCATATCACTACAGCATCTACCGGTATTGGTCATACTTACATGACGCCTGACGGAAGGTATTCGGTAGTCACCAATTATGGAAACAATGTAATCTCAATTATTGATACGAAAACGCAAAGTGTTGTGAAAAACCTCACCATCGGCACAGGCAGAATGGGGCATGTGGCATTCACAAAAGACGGCAAGAAGGGCTTTGTCAGCAATGACAAAGACGGCGCTCTTTATGAGATTGACATGATTAAATTTGAGGTCGGCAAAAAGATAGAGACCAACGGAAACCCCGGCGGCGGACAGGTCTTAAACTCCTACTACAACATATTTGAGATAGTGCCGAAGGCTACTCCAAAGGCTAAAGGCTAATAAACCGAAATTCACCCTCCCCTTCATCCCCTCCCATCAAGGGAGGGGAAACTTCCCTCTCCCCTTGTGGGAGAGGGTTAGGGTGAGGGGGGATTTAGATCTGTGTTTGACAATTTCATAATCATAATCCTCGCCATCTTGATTGAGGCCTTCCCCTTTGTTGTATTCGGGGCATTGCTCTCGGGTATTGTTGAGGAGTTCATTCCTTCATCTGCAGTCACAAGACTTATGCCGAAAAGACTGCTGCCCGCTGTTATTATCGGTTCAGTTATGGGGGCGGCTCTGCCTATGTGCGAATGCGGTTCGGTGCTTATAGTGAGGAGGCTTTTAAAGAAAGGCATGCCCACGGCTTCAGCGATTACCTACATGCTTTCAGGCCCTATTGTGAATCCAATCACGCTGACATCAACTTATGTTGCCTATTCATGGTATCCTCAGATGACCTTATACAGAGCAGGCCTGGGAATAGCAGTTGCTGTGCTTACAGGCCTGATTATATACAAGTTTCAAAGAGATAATATCCTTCAAAAACAGGACAGACTTGAACTGCAGGTAGTGAGACCCGAAAAACCAACTGCGTCTATAAGATTAAAACATGCGCTTACCCATGCAATGGATGATTTCATAATGATATTCTCCATGCTTCTGCTTGGCGCGACAGTTACAGCTTTATTTAAGGCCTTCTCTCCAGCAGAGGTCTTTCTGTTTTTTAAATCACAGGAATGGATCGGTGTTCCTGTGTTTGCAGGGCTGGCATTTCTGCTTTCCCTCTGCTCTGAGGCAGACGCTTTTATAGCCTCTGCGCTGAACGGCATATTTGATATTCCATCACAGCTTGCGTTTCTTGCACTTGGTCCAATGCTTGATTTAAAACTAATCATGATGTATAAAAAGGTATTTCAAAAAAAGGCGTTCTTCCTGTTATGCACAGTTCCTCCAATGTCAATAATCCTGATTTGCCTGATGCTTCAAAGAGGAGGAATGTAATGTTTATAACGCATATGTTTGTTTTCTTGGGATACAGCGCCTTTACCCTGTATCTTCTTGCTACGGGTG